>SLEY01000599.1 GCA_007124535.1 Planctomycetaceae bacterium | reverse complement strand
GGTATTTGTGAATTGGGATCGAAAACACTGTCAGAATTCGTCGAAATGCGGAGAAAACCACCCAATCACTGTTGGCAATCCGCAGTCGCCGCGCCTAGAATGCGAGAACTCGCAGGTAGAAGTTCCCGGAACCTTTTTTTGAAAGTCGCTTCGCCGTTTCTGTTTCCCCCCAAGGACGCCACCAATTCGCTCTTGTTCTTGCGTATTCGGCTGCCAAGATCGGCCGAAACGAAACTCAGGCCGGGTGCCGCACCCCTCCGCCGAGGGCTTTCGGAATCAAGGCGGCATCGCGGTTCCGCTTGTCCCTGCCTCATCTTAGGCAGAAATCTGTTTTGACCCCCCTTTTTTGACGAGGCCACTTTGTCGAGTGGCCGTCGAAGTTGCTTCTATACCCCCTGGAAGGAGATTTTCACCATGAGAAATTGGAAGTGCAGTTTGCTGGCGACAGTCACGCTGGCTGCCGTCACAACGATCTTTGCGTTGGTTGGCCCGGGCGTCGCCCAGCAGGTCACCGAATTACAACCGCCGCCTGCGGAAGAGGAGGTTGCCGTAACGGTCAACGGCGTGGCCGTTCCCGAGGCGCAGGTCCAGGAAATGCTCCAGGGGCAATTGCGCCAGTTACAGGCCCAGCAGCAGCAGTTGCCCGAAGGCTTCCTGCAGCAATACCAGTCTCAACTCCGCGAGCAGATTCTGGAGCAATTGATCGCTCAACAGTTGCTGACGCAGAAGGCCGAAGAGGAAGGCATCGAAGCGCAGCGCGAGGATGCTTTGGAGTATCTCGAGGAATTGGGCAGCCGCCAACAGCCGCCGATGGGTCTGGATGACATCCGCCAGAGCATCACCGCCTCTGGCCAGGATTTCGACGAACTGCTCGCCGAACTCACCAGCCAACTGGGCCCCCAGAAGCTGCTGGAGAAGCAATTTGAAGGCAAAGTCGAAGTCAGTTCGGCGGACGCCAAGCGGTATTACGACGAGAATCAAGAGCAGTTCACGACCCCGGGTCAGGTGCAGGCTCGGCACATCCTGATCGATGATGACCAACCAAATGCGGCAGCACAAGCGGCCCAGCTACGAGAGCAGATTGTCGAGCAAGGAGAAGATTTCGCGGCGGTCGCCGAAGAGCACTCCGCGTGCCCCTCGAGCCAACGCGGGGGTGATTTGGGCTTTTTCGGCCGCGGTCAAATGGTCCCCGAATTCGACGAGACGGCATTCGAGTTGGAGGAAGGGGAGGTCAGCGACGTCGTGCAAACGCAGTTCGGCCACCACATCATCAAGGTGGAGCAACGGCGTGCGGCGACGGTGGAGACCTTTGATCAGGCCCAACCGCGTATCCAGGAAATGCTGGAGCAGCAGAAACAGGTGGAGATCGCCGAAGCCTACATTGCTCAGCTGCGGGATGAGGCGGAAATCGTCTTCCCCCCAGGCCAAGAGCCGCAGCCGCAGCCGCAACCGCAACCGCAACCGCAACCGCAGCCGCAACCGCAGCCGCCCACAGGAGAGGTGCCCCCATTCTGACGATGTCTCGGTAATCCCTACCGATAGGGTTTCTCTTTTTCCGCGCGCATGATCTTCGACCGGCAACGGATCCTGCCGGTCGAAGGCGGCGCGCGGTTCGATGCGCGGGGCCATCGAGTCACAGGGACTCGTCCAAGTTCACGCCCCGCGTTCGCGTTCGGCGCGGGTCTCCGACCCCGCCGAAACCGCCGACCGAAGGTCTCCCGCGATACGAAAGACCTTCACTCGTCAGAGTGGCTCCGGCAAAGCGAACCCTCCTAGTGAACGTCCGGGGCGTCATATTCGCCCACCAAATCGGCGGCAGCACCCTCCTCCGGGATCTCGTCTTCCCTGCCCAGACCCCAGTAGATGCTGTTGATCATCAAACGCCGCAGGTTCTCATCCTCGAATTCAAAGGGATGGCCCAGCGTGGTGAAGAAAACCCGCGCCGTCTGACCGGTATCCCCCGTGTAGGTCTTGGTCCACGCAACCGGCTGGACATGCGCGTGCTCTCCGTCGACCGGACGCGCCGAATCGATCGCTCGACCCAAGAGCAGGGTCTGAACATCTTCGCCCTGTACGGGGGTGACGTGATACAGCCAACTGCGTCCGGTAAACGGCGCGACTCCCCGCAGGATCGGATGGGGGGTGATCGCCGCAAACACGTCCGTGCTGGAGCGGGCACCATGATGGGTGATCCACCGCTGGCCGAAAATATCGCGACCAAACCCCTGGTTCCAGCGTTCGTATGCGCCCGTCTGATTGCGGAAAGCGTGCGTCGTCGTACGCAATCCGATCATCGGGCGGCCCGAATTGACATAATCCACAATCTGCTGCATCTGATCGTCCGGCAGGGTGCGCCAGCGGAGATAAAAGATGGCCAGATCCGCGTCCGCCAAGGCCTCCAGACCCCGCAGGTTCCGATCCGCCTTGGGATCCACCCGCCCTTCGTCGTCCACCGGAAGCACCAAACTGGTGCGGAATCCATGGTGCTCCTCCAGAATCTCGGCCAGCAACGGCATGGTGATCTCCGAGCGATACTCGTGATCGCCCGCGACCAGGGCCACATGTGGCCGCTCGTCCGCCACGGCGACGGTGGCCAGCAAAGCAGCAATCAGCGTGCATAGGATGCGTCTCATGGGGAACCTTTCTCTACGAAACCAAGTGGATTCAATGCTCGTCAGCACGGGCGCGCGGGGCCATAAACCCGCGCCGACGCTTATTGTAGCCCAAGCCGTATCGCGTCTCCACCTGCCCGGCCGAGTGGGAAGACGAAAATCCGGAAGTTGCCCGAAACGACCGGAATTCTAACGAATTCGGCGATACCGCGAGCAGCGGCTGTGCGAACTCGGGCCGCCTAAACCCATGTGCGATGCGGTCAGTCGCAACCTGCCGGGCGATCTGGAGACCGTCGTTGCCAACTGCCTGAGCCACGCGCGGCGGAACTTCATGGACATATTCGTCAGGAAGTCCGCCACGTGCTGGAATGTCTCCGGGAGGTGTATCGCCGGAATCGCGTGATGGCCTGACCGCCTTCCCCGCACCGGGGTTACTTGCATTCAGCAGGTCCGAATGCATGGGCAGTTTCCAAGAAAACATGCATTTCCAGTCCGCACGTTCACCGATTTGTTCGGGGCGATTCCAGTCTTCGCCGGATCGTCTCCGGATCTTGGCGGCAATCCAAAACCGCGTAGATGTCAATCGTATCGTCTGTCAGGTCATAGAAGATGGTAAAAGGAAATCGTTTTGACATGCAGCGGTGGAGACCGTGTTCCCTCTGATGAACGCCTGCGTAAAGCCGAAGTGATTCGATGTCCGACATCAAACAGTCATTGAAGTATCTGCCGAGTCCTTTTCGTTGGGCCTCATAGAAATCTGCGCCTATTTCGAGATCGCCTTCCGCCTCGGGGAGTATTCGGATTCTCATTCCAGCCGTTCCCGTAGACGCCTTTTCGCATCATTCCAGTCGACGAAGTCTGTACGCCCATCTCGAATGGCCGCGATTCGTTCTGCGAGTACGTCGCCGTGCCACTGTGGAGACGGCACTTCGTTCGGTCGACGTGAAAGATCGTCCCACAACCGCTCCATCAGCGCGAGCTTCTCCGCAACGCTCAGATTCTCAAGCAAGACTTCCGTACCCATCCAGTTTTCGCCTTCTCTCAAGAGGTCGACGTCATCGTACACCACCAGGGTTGCCGGATCAAGAGGGGGGGGTGCTTTTGTGCCCTGGCCAACGTCGGTTCGACCTTCTCCCCCGAAAGTGGCAAATCTATCGCAGTCAGCAGCCCGTCATCGCACCACCCAATCGCCCAATTGGTTAGCGCAGGGATCTCTGTTTGTATGTGATGGACGAATTCATCGTTTGCGTTACGAACATCGAATGTGACCAAGCGTCCTCGCTCTGCGTGCTTAGAGCTTACGTTGGCCGTTGGAACGACGAATAACCTTCCGGTGGAGCTGATAACGGTCAGCCGGCGACGCCGGGAACTGGTGCGGGCCGAAATCGAAATGCAATTTCCGTTTTGCTTAACGGGGAGCCCGTTGAGGCCGGGCTGGGGGGGCTAAAACAGATTCCGGAGGCGGGTGACCATCGAGGGGGGGTCGGGACGGTCGACGGGTTCGCCCCGGACGTATTGGCGCCAAGCGGGCACGTGATTGCCGAAATCCTCGCCAGTCACCTCCTCCAACGAACGCATGGCGCGCAGCTGAAGGGCCGGAT
>SLEY01000391.1 GCA_007124535.1 Planctomycetaceae bacterium | reverse complement strand
GCATGTCCGCCCGAGGACTGCGGAGGCGCTTGGGGCTATGGCAATTTTCTGGAAGCGCTCGAGGACCCCGACCACGCGGAACACGAAGACATGCTGGAATGGTCGGGAGGCGATTTCGATCCGGAGGAATTCGATTTGAACAGAATCAACGCTCGCCTGAGTACCGGCTTCTAAGCATTTACGAAGAGGAGCGAGAGGTTGTGGCGTAACGACCTTCCCCGTTGATCCGGGCAAACACGTCGTTCAGCACCCAGTGGTGCAGGCACAGGTGCAAGCTTTCCACCATCCCCATGTCGTCCAGTTCCAGTTGCAGACCGTCCTGCTGGATCTGTTTCAGGCGACCGCCGTCGAAACCGGTCAGGCCGAACGTCTTCAGACCGTGACGGTTGGCCCAATCCACGGCCCGCAAGATGTTCGGGCTGTTCCCGGAGCCGCTGATCGCGATCAGGGCATCGCCGGGCCGGGCCAGATTCATCAACTGCTGGACGAACACCTGGTCGTAATCCAGATCGTTGGCCAGGGCCGTGATCCAGCCGAGGTTGTCGGTCAGACTCAATACCTTGACTCGCCGCCGCGACTCGTCCTGCAGATCGGCATCCCGCAACGTGCCTTTGCCTAGATCTTCGCAGACATGGCTGGCGGTCAGTCCGGACCCGCCATTGCCGATCACGAACACGAACTGTTGCTGCCGCCAGGCCTGGACGATGAGATCCGACCAGCGGTTCAAGGCGGGCAGATCGACGCGCCGGAGTTCGTCCCCCAGACGCTGCAGGTAGGCCTCGGCGGCCAATTCGACTCCCAGCATCCCCGGTTACCTTTCGTGATTCTCGGAAGGGGCGTCGGCGGGCAACCGGTACCCCACGGCCACCGGCACGAACAGCAGGGCGATCAGGGCGAATAGGGTACTGCGGGGCCAGGCCGCCGCTTCGATCGCACGGTCGAAGGCCCAATATATGGCGCCGGACAACGTGATGGCGAAGAAATTGGCTTGGTTCATGAAAGCGATCACGCGGCCTTTCAACATCGCGGGCGGCCGGGACTGGATGCACACCTGGACCGGGATCGCAAACATTCCCGCCGACATGCCGACCAGGATCAACACGGGCACACTGCCCCAAGGCCCCAGCAGGTGCCGGTGCCCGGGCAGCGAGATCGACAGCAGGATCAGGAACAGCAGGATCCCTCCGGTACCCAATCGGACCACGCGGGGATCGGCTCGGCCCCGGCACATCCGGCCGGCAACGACCGCACCGATCGCAATCCCCACCCCGATCGTGGCTGTCAGCACGCTGGTCCATAACTTGCCCACATCCAACTGGACCATTCCCAACGAATTGACCGCCTGGATCGAGATCCCGGAAACCAGCCAGAACATGCACGACGCCAGCAGGGCGGCCAGCAGCAGCGGATCGTCCCGCAGCAGTTGGCGGGTCTCGCGGGGAACCGCCAAGGCTGCCAAACGGAATTGCAGATCCGGCTTGGCCGGCCGTACCCGGCGGATGGTCCACGCCGTGGCCGTGCCCACCAAGGCGATCACCAGGCAGCAGGCGGAACCCCACCACAAGCGGTACGCACTGGCGGACAGCGGGGCCTCGGAATCGATCAAGCCCTGGCCCAGCGCGCCGGCCGAAGCGGTGCCGAAGATGATCGCCAGGAACGTCGTCATCAGGATCAAACCATTGGCCCGCGGCAGGTCCCGCGGCCGCAACATCTCCGGGAGGATCCCGTATTTGCCCGGACCGAAAAAGGCGCTCTGCGTTCCCATCAGGAACAACACGAACAGCAGTCCCGGATAGCCCGTTACCCCATAAGTCAAGAAGGCGAGCATGCCCAGCGCCATCACCAGGCATTCGGCCAGTTTGGACCACAGGATGATCGTCCACTTGCTGTAGCGGTCCGAGAGGTAACCGGCATAGCCGGAGAACAGGACGAACGGTACGGAGAAGACCATCGTCGCCAGCCCCTGCTGGTCCTCCGCGCTGACCGCCGCCGCTCCGACCGGAACGGCCAGCAGCAGCATCAGTTGCTTGAAGACGTTGTCATTGAAGGCGCCGAACAATTGGGTGGCCGTCATGCCCCAGAAACCGCGATCGTGATACAGTTCGGGCAACTGCTCGAGAAAATCCGCGCCCCCGGCAACCTTCCCGGAGGCCGAGTGGGCGGGAGTCTGGCCGCCCCGGGAAGGCAGCGGCAGCGAATCCAGTTGCGAAGCCTCCGAGCGGGACACGGCCAAAGCCTCCTATCGAATCAGGCGCCGTGGCGGCGGGCAGGGGATGGATCAGGGCGATTCGCCGGCAGGCGTCTCGGCCGGACCGCCCGCTTCGACCATCTGGCGGATGTCGTCCGTGATCCGCATCGCGCAGTATTGGGGACCGCACATGCTGCAATAACGGGTACTCTTGTACGATTCGTCCGGCAACGACTCGTCATGGTAAGCCTGAGCCCGCTCCGGGTCCAGCGCCAGACGGAACTGTTCGGTCCAATCAAAAGCATAACGGGCCTTGCTGAGCGCATCGTCGCGCTCGCGGACTCCCGGACGTCCCCGGGCCACGTCGGCCGCATGGGCCGCGATCTTGTGGGCAATCACCCCCTGCCGCACATCCTCGTTGTTCGGCAAGCCCAAATGCTCCTTGGGCGTCACATAACACAGCATGGCTGCACCATTCCAACCCGCCAGCGTCCCTCCAATCGCGCTGGTGATGTGGTCGTATCCGGGAGCGACGTCGGTGACCAACGGTCCCAGCAGATAAAACGGGGCCCCCCGACAGACCTCGATCTGCCGCTGGACGTTCATGGCGATCTGGTCCAACGGGACATGCCCCGGACCCTCGACCATCACTTGCGAACCGATCTTCCAGCTGCGTTGAACCAGTTCGCCCAATACGTCCAGTTCCGCAAACTGAGCGGCATCGCTGGCATCGGCCAGACAGCCCGGCCGCAACCCGTCGCCCAAGCTCCACGTCACATCGTACTGCCGAAGAATCTCGCTCAACTCGTCGAACCGCTCGTACAACGGATTCTGCTGTTGGTGCACCATCATCCATCGCGCCATCAGCGAACCGCCGCGGCTGACGATCCCCGTGAGCCGCGAATTCGTCAGCGGCAGATGCTCGCGCAGGACTCCGCAATGGACCGTCATGTAGTCCACCCCCTGCCGAGCCTGGTGCTCGACCATATCCAGGAACTGCTGGGGCCGCATATCCTCGATGTTCCCCTCCAGTTCCTCAACCAGTTGGTAAATGGGAACCGTGCCCACCGGTGCGGGCGAGGCAGCGATGATCGCCGTGCGGATCCGGTCGATGTCGCTGCCGGTGGACAAGTCCATGACGGTATCCGCCCCGTATTGCAGGGCGGTGTGCAGCTTCTCCAGCTCGCAACCCTCATCGCTGGAGACTGCCGAATTGCCGATATTCGCGTTGATCTTGCACGTGGCGGCGATTCCGATCGCGACCGGTTTCAGCCGTCCGGCCAGATGGACCTGGTTGGCGGGGATGACCATTCGGCCGGCCGCCACTTCGTCACGGATCGTCTCGGGGGCCAGCCGTTCGACGCGCGCACAATGCTCCATCGCCGGCGTGATTCGGCCGGCGCGTGCCGCCTCCAACTGGGTCAAACTCATGAGCAAGCGTCCTTCCAATAGCACCGCGCCCGAACCGGATGTCCTCGACGCGTAAGCAGTTGGCGAGTGCCAACTGTAGGTTGTATCGTATCGCGTGCCAACCGCTTGTCAATCCGATCGGCTCTTTTGGGCTACATGGCAGCTCGCTTAGCATCGGCAAAGGAATCACAATCGCACTGCTCGGCGCGGGTCACTGCTCGGCGCGGGTCGCTGCTCGGCGCGGGTCTCTGACCCCGCCGAAACCGCCGACCACTGCTCGGCGCGGGTCTCTGACCCCGCCGAAACCACTGCTCGGCGCGGGTCTCTGACCCCGCCGAAACTTCCGACCGAAGGTCTCGCCCGGCATTGGAGACCTTCGGTCGGCCGGGTGGCTCGGTCAGAGACCGGCCACAGCGCGAGGTCGGCCGGGTGGCTCGGTCAGAGACCGGCCACAGCGCGAGTCAGAGACCGGCCACAGCGCGACATCGGGACCGGCCACAGCGCGAGTCAGCGACCGGCCACAGCGCGGTGGGTCATGCCTTGGCCCGCCGTCACAGGAAGAGGGCCCAACAGAGGTAGGCGGCGGGTGCGGCCAGGAGCAGCGAATCCAGCACGTCCAGCACG
>SLEY01000511.1 GCA_007124535.1 Planctomycetaceae bacterium | reverse complement strand
GGACTGATTCCTGGCGTTCGAAAGTCGAGCTGGTAAAGGGAGAACCCAACGACCATGATGACCGACCCGATCGCCGATATGTTGACCCGCATTCGTAATGCGGTTCGTGTCGAGCGGCCCTATGTGGAAATGCCGATCTCGAAGGTCAAACGCGGTTTGGCCGACGTCCTCAAACGCGAGGGCTACATCTGGGACTGGGAGGAAGTCGTCCAGACGCCTGCGGCCCAGTTGCGGATCGAGCTGAAGTACGGCCCCAATGGCGAACGCGTGATCCAAAAAGTCCGCCGCGTCAGCTCGCCCGGACGCCGCGTGTACCGCAAAGCTCGGGAACTCCGCCCCATCCTCAACGGGATGGGCATCTCGATCGTCAGCACCAGCCGTGGTGTGGTGAGTGATCGGGAGGCCCGGCAGCGGAATCTGGGCGGCGAAGTCCTTTGTGAAGTCTGGTAAAGCTAGAGCAGAAACGAAACAGAAGCCATGTCCCGTGTAGGAAGAAACCCCATCCCGGTACTCGACGGCGTCCGCGTCGCCATCGACGGCCGCCGGATCTCCGTCGAAGGGCCCAAGGGCAAGCTCGAGTGGGAGCACCGGCCCGAGGTCTCCGTCCGCGCCGAGTCCGATGGCACGCAGTTGGTGGTCGAGCGGGCCTCCGACGACCGCCAGAGCCGCGCCTTTCATGGCCTGACACGCTCCTTGATCAACAACATGATCGTCGGCGTCAAGGAAGGTTATGAAAAGCGGCTGGAAGTGGTCGGCGTCGGCTACCTGGCCGCCGTCCAAGGCGACGAATTGCAATTGCGCGTCGGTTTGGCCAATGAGGTCCACAAGAAGATCCCTGCCGATCTGGAAGTCACCTGCCCCGATCAGACGCACATCGTCGTCCGGGGCGTTGACAAGCAGCGGGTGGGGGAATTCGCCGCCGAAGTCCGGGCCATCCGCAAGCCGGAGCCTTATAAGGGCAAGGGGGTGCGGTATCAGGGCGAGTACGTCAAGATCAAGCCCGGCAAGTCGGCCACCTAGGCCCGCGCCGTGCGGGCGGCCGGGTGACTCAGGGCCCCCCCTTTGTGTCCAGTTAGAGAAGCAGCCAAGTCAGAGAAGCAGTCAATCGTGAACAAACAAAAGGCAATCCAGCGCCAGCGGGTACGCCGCCGGCATCACGTCCGCAACCGGCTGCGCGGCGACAGCGCGCGGCCGCGGTTGTGCGTCCATCGCAGCCTGCGGAATATTCGGGTCCAAATCATCGACGATTTCGCCGGCAAGACGCTGCTGTCCGCCAGCACGCAGGATCGGGAAATCCGCGGGCAATTCGACTATGGCGGCAACTGTCAGGCCGCGGCCGAGATTGGCAAGCGGATCGCCGAACAGGCCCTGGCGGCCGGGATCTCGCAGGTGCGTTTCGACCGCGGGCAATGCAAATTCCACGGACGGGTCGCGGCCCTGGCCGCCGCGGCTCGGGAAGCAGGACTGGTGTTCTAAAGCCGATGGGTTGGCCGACCGTGGACCGCAGGGCCTGCAGGCCTTCCCCCACGGCGGCCAGGTAGGGGTGGGAACTTGACACCCAACCTCAGGGAGCGAAGAATAACGTGTCGACAGACGCAAGTTACAGCGAAACAATCGAACGAGTCGTCAAGATCCGGCGGTGTGCCGCGGTCGTCAAGGGCGGACGCCGCTTCAGCTTTGCTGCCATGACCGTCGTGGGCGACGGCAACGGCCGCGTCGGTTGGGGCTATGGCAAGGCCAATGAGGTCCCTCCCAGCGTGGAGAAGGCGAACAAGCAGGCAGCCCATCAGATGGTCCCCGTCAACTTGGTTGATGGAACCATCCCCCACACCGCGCAGGGCCGTTTCGGCGCCGGGCGGGTGATTTTGGTCCCCGCCGGTCCGGGGACCGGGATCATCGCCGGGCAGGCCGTGCGAGCCGTATGCGAGGCCGCCGGGGTGCGAAACATCTTGACGAAAAGTTACGGAACCAGTAATCCCATCACGCTCGTCAAAGCCACCTTTGACGCGCTGCAGCAAATGCGCACGCGCGAGGACATCGAGCGTCTGCGAGGAGTCAGTTTGGCATGAGTTTGAACGAGATCCATCACGGCATCCGCAAGCACAAGAAACCTCGCCGCGTGGGCCGTGGAACCGGTTCGGGTCGGGGCAAGACCTGCGGCCGCGGGCACAAAGGGCAGAAATCGCGGGCCGGTTGGTCTGCCTCGCCCGTCTTTCAAGGCGGAGCGATGCCCTTGGTTCGGCGGGTCCCGAAACGCGGATTCCATAACCGCTTTGCGAAAGTTGTCGCCACGGTGAACGTGGCCGACTTGGAACGCGTGTTCGAGAACGGCGATCAGGTCGATAGGGACGCCCTCCGCGCCCGTTCCCTGGCCAAAGGCCGCTACGACGTGCTGAAAATCTTGGGCGATGGCCCGTTGACCAAGAAATTGACCGTCTGCGCCCACCGATTCAGCAAGACCGCTCAGGAAAAAATCGAACAGGCCGGAGGCCAGGCGATCGTCTTGGGACCGACTCCGGCAGACGCACCGACTGCCAGTCAGGAATGACCTCATGTTGGAGAAGCTCCGCGTCGTTTTCACCATCCCGGAACTGCGGCAGAAAATCTTCTTGACCGTCCTGTTCCTGGCCATTTATCGGGTCGGGTACCATATCCCGTTGCCGGTGATCAACCAGGGGGTGATCGCCCAGGCCACCGGCCAGGAAGGCGGACTCGGCGACTTCGTCGATCGGGTGGCCGTCTTCAGCGCCAGTAACCTGCGCGAAGCCACCATTTTCGGCTTGGGAATCATGCCCTACATCTCCGCCTCGATTATCTTCCAGTTGCTGGGCAGCGTCTGGAAGCCCATCGAGGATCTGCGCAAGGAGGGCGAAACGGGGCGCAAGAAGATCAATGAGTACACCCGCTATCTGACCGTCGCTTTGTGCCTGATTCAAAGCTGGTTTTATGTCCGCTTGTATTTGATGGCCCAACCGGCCGCGGGCGAGGCCGGGCTGATCGATCCGGCGTTCCTCAATGTCGCCGGCCAGATGACCTTCGCCTGGCAGATCACCGCCGTCGCCATCATGACCTGCGGCACCATCTTCTTGATGTGGTTAGGCGAGCAGATCGATGAATTCGGGATCGGTAACGGGATCAGTCTGTTGATCATGGCGGGCATTGTCGCCCAGATGCCCGGTGCTGCAGCCCAACTGATTCGGGATGCCGAGTTGGAATTGGTCGGGCTGACCGGCCGCATCGGGGTCGAGACACTGATCGTATTATGCGTATTGTTCGTCGCGGTGGTTGTCGGCGTGGTCTTCATCACCTTGGGCCAGCGGCGGATTCCCACGCAGAGTGCCAAGCACGTTCGCGGCCGGCGCGTCTACGGCGGAACGCGACAGTACCTGCCTTTGCGCATCAATCAGGCGGGCGTCATGCCCATCATTTTCGCCAGCAGTCTGCTGATGTTGCCCGGCATGGTTTTCCAGTATCTTTCGGCGTATGGGCCGATTTGGGCTCAGATGTACCAGATCTTCGGGCCGGGAACCGGCTTTGCCTACAATCTGATGTACGTGGGTGCGATTTACTTTTTCTGCTACTTCTGGGTGGCGATTACATTCAATCCCAAGGAGATGGCGGAGAACTTGAAAGACTACGGCACGTTCATTCCGGGCTATCGTCCGGGGCGGCGGACGGCCGATTACTTAGAGCGTGTACTGGAAAGAATTACCTATGTGGGGGCCGGATTCCTAGCCATTGTCGCCATCGTTCCGATGATCGTTTCGGGCGGTTTGGGAGTCAGCTTCACCATTGCCAGTTTTTATGGCGGGACGGGTCTGCTGATTGCCGTGAGTGTGGCCTTTGATCTGGTCCAGAAGATCGACAGCCACTTGGTGATGCGGAACTACCGCGGGCTGTTGGAGGGCTGATGGGGCCTTTTCCGCCCCTTGCGGAGCCACCCGCCTGATTTGTATACTAAGCCGTTTCCCCGGACCCGTGAGGAGTCCTGCGATGAAAGTCCGATCAAGCGTCAAGAAGATTTGCGAGAACTGCAAAATCGTGCGGAGGAAGGGGCGGATCTACGTGATTTGCAGCAATCCCCGACACAAACAGCGTCAGGGCTGAGAGCCTCGAGAGGAGTATTCAGGTTATGCCGCGTCTTTTGGGTGTGGACATTCCGAACGACAAACCGACCGTCGTTTCGTTGACCTACCTTTACGGAGTGGGTCCCAAGGTGGCTCGCGAATT
>SLEY01000644.1 GCA_007124535.1 Planctomycetaceae bacterium | reverse complement strand
GGGTGTATGCTGCACCATCATGGCGGAAATCACGACGTGTGGCTGAACCCGGCAAACATGCGAAAGACGTCGATACCAAGACACCGACAGATCAAGAAGGGCACCGTTCGCGGGATCTGCCGAAGGCTCGAAAAACCGCTCCCACCGGAAATCTGATCCGTTGAGGGAGAAAGCCTCGGCCCGCTCGACCAAACCTCCATCCGGCCCACGCCTCGATTCAAGACGTAAACGGTTTTGGCAATTGAGCAGTATTATTGAACTTGCCTAAGAATCTAACACTGAGATCTCCAATTCATGTGGGGCATGTGCCCTCCCGGGCCCGTAACCAGCCCCTTGCACTCAGCATTTACACTCAGTCGCCTACACTCATTCGCCTACACTCATTCGCCTACACTCATTCGCCTACACTCATTCGCCTACACTCAGTCGGTTTCTTTCAGCCACGTACACTTAGTCGCGGTACACTCGGTCGAACAGCCGGGGGATTGAAGGACGACTAAGAGGGACGACTGAGTGTAGGGGACTGAGTGTAGAGGACTGAGTGTAGGGGACTGAGTGTAGAGGGATTAAGCGAGGTTTCGAGAGCAAGGCGGAACTCGACAAGAGCGTCTACCGTACCGGTATCAAATTCAGCGACCAGGAACTTGCGGCTGTGAACAGGAAAAGTGCAACGTTTCACGGCGACTGGAACTACATGATTACTCCAGCCGCGCGAAATAATCGTCGAGTTATTTTGACGGGACGCCTAACCCGGTTGGTCATGCCAGCGGCCTCCAACTTGCTGCGAAACCGCCTCCGCTTCCCGATCGCACCGGCGGAGATTCTCTTCGAAAGGATCCGGATTCGTTAAATAGTACCTGATGACTGCATAGACGTCCTTCCGATCCAGGGCGTCTAGGGAGGAACGAGGACACCCAGCTTTGTTCTGACGAACTCCCCGTTGGAGCAGTCAAGTGTGCTTTTTTCCGGAGAAGCCAGCACGCCCCAGGGGAGTTATTGGCGCTCCCTATCGTCGGTTGATTGGCTGGCTGTCCCCGTTTCTGCGTTTCTACGCGTCCCCCCTCTGCCGTTCAAGGCTCGAGGGAAATCTTTCTGCCGTTGCGGGTTTCGCCCAGCCGGTTTCCATCGAGTGGGAATTGGACCCGGGTGTGGGCGTCTGGCTCGGAAAGAGTTTTCGGAGGTTCGAAGGCCGATTGGTAGCGAACCGTATCGGAGATGCGAATCTGTGCGATCGTCCCGTCGAGCGGTCCGATGGCGATGCTCTCATGGCCGTCGCGGCGATGAAACAGGTCGCCGCCGGTCACTCGGCCGGGCCAGAAATGCAAGACGCCTCCGCGTCCGAAGTCGTCCGGCGCGACGGGGTGGCCATTGACGTAGACCGCGAAATCGCCGTCGTCGCCCGGCTGGCCTTCCCGAGTGCGCCACGCAAACGCCAGGTGATACCACTGGCCGGCCTGGAACCAGAAGCGGCCGGTGAAACCGGCATTCGATTCCCGGCCGTGCGCCCACAGGTTCAACGAGGCGAATTCCGGTTGGGAGGCTCGCGCCTGGCCGCGACGGTATTGGAGATCGTGCGAGCCGGCTCGCAGAAACCAGCGGTCGTTGAACCGGCTGCCCATCGCGTAGTCCAGATCGCCCGACGACCAGTTGGGTCGGAACCAGAACGCCACGGTCCCTTCGCTGCCGGGAAAATGCTCGTATCCGTCGTCCGTTTTCGCCCCGCGGGGGAAATGCAGGCGCGCGTTGCCGGGCATGTGCAGGGCCTGACGCCCATCCCGGCCCGCCACGAACGCCACCTCCACCGAAGGCGGTTCGAATTGGGGCGCGGGCTGGACGTTGGCGCCGGTCACCAGCCACTCCGGCGACCGCGAAAACAGCGGCTCGGTGTTCAGCGGCCGCACGATGCCCGATTGGGCGGCATTCAAACGCCAGACTCCGGCATGGCCGGCGGCTGGAATCTGCTGTTCGCCGGTCTTGTCCGCGCGGGCCTCCAGGGCCACGGCGCCGTCCGGGCGCCGGACCTCGGTGGGGACGCCCAAGAATATTCGCAGCGTCTCCACGCCGGCCGCCACGCGAAAGAAATCGGTCGCCCGGGCGCCTTGCATCCGAAATCCCTCCGGCGCGTAAACCGAGACTTGCGGCGAGTCCGTATCCAGCACGTCTACGAACTCCGCTCCCGGAAACTCCAGCGTGTACAGTCCGGGCGGCTCGGCGGCGGGCACGCTCAGGACAATGTGGCGGCGGCGCGGATCGCTCCGGCCCGCATACGCCGTCCGGAACATCGCTTCCGCCCGGATGTGCAAATCCTCCACCGGTTCGCCGCCACCGTTCGGGGCAAGGGGCGCCACGGCGGGCCTGGCCGCCGCGTCTTCGTCCAAATCATCCGATATCCGCAGATGCAGGCGCATCGTCACCGACCGATCCGCCGGTTTGCGGAACACGATGTACGACGGCGGCGGGTTGCCGTATTGCCGCACCACGGGAAACGCCCCGATCGGATCTTCCGCTTCCGCCAGCATCCCGAGGGCGGCGGGCAGACCCATCGTCGGGTTGATCTGCGAGGTGATGTTCACCCCGCCCGGCCAGCGGCGATGTTCATCGACCGAGGCGTGTACCACGCGCAGGTAATTCGGATCGCCGGTCCAGCGGTAGGCGATGCTGAACAGAAAGCTCGGGTACGCCTGCCCGGCAAAGGCTCCGCCGACACGATGGAACCGGTACTCGTAGTCGATGCCGCGCAAGAACGCCTCGCGGGCCAGCGGGTCACCCGTTTCCCGATAGTAGTAGTACAAGGAGATCAGGTTCCGGTCCACCTTATACAGCGAACCGAAACGGATGCCGTCGTTGATCCCGTTGGGGCTTTCCAGGTCGATCACGTACCGGGCAAGTTCCCGGGCCATCTGGCCGAAATCTTCGTCCCATTCTCGGGCGTAGAGGTCGGCCAAAACCCGCAAGATCATGAAGATGCCGTCGAAGCGTTCCCTCGACTGCCAAGTTCGTTCCCAATGGGCCTTGAAGGCCTCGCCGTGCATGCGGGTCAGTTCCATGACGTACTCGTCGCCGGTCAGGTAATACTCCAACAGCCAGTTGACGATATCGTGCCCGGTGTTGCCGCCGGCCGGCTCCAGTGCGCTGTGGGTGCCCCAGTACAGCGGCCGACTCCAGAAGCCATCGAGCGGCCGGGCGGTGGTGAAGCCGCCGATGAACTTGTCGCCCGCAGCGTGGTGGACGATCGACCAGTCGCCGGCGAACCGGTTGAACCGGGCGCCGTAGTCGTAGTAGCGGCGGTCGCCGCTGCGCGCGTACAGCCCCCAGACGTGGCGTCGCAGGCCGTAATCGACCTGGCCCGATACGCGGAAAAACTGCGACCCGGCGCCGCGGATGTGCGGCGGATCGCCCCAAGCGATGAAGCCGGTGCGCCGCAGTTCCTCGTAGCTGGCCATCAGCCCGTCCCAGAATTCCGAAAGCACCGCTTCCTCTTCGGGGAACCTCTGGTCGTCCACCGGGTGCATGGGCCAGCCGACCGCCTCGGTCGCCGTCAACCAGGCGGGGTCGGCCAGCACCAGCGGCGGTTGCGAAGCGGCCTTCGCCCGGGCGGCGATAGTTTGTGGATCGTCGTCCGCGGTATGCGGCAGGAGCCAAACGTCGTGGGTCCGCGCGGCGCCCTGGGCGTTGCTGGGCGCGGCCGCCAACGATTCCACTCCTTCCGGAGCGCGCTCGGCCCAGCGCTGCCAGTAATCCTTCACCAAGGTCGCCGTGCGGAAGTCCAGTTCCCGGCCGCTTCGCCCCGACCAGAACGCGACCCGCGCCCCATCGGGTCCGAAGGCAATCTCCTTGGGGAAACGCTGGGCCAGCCAGGGCATGACCACCGTCACGCCGTGATCTTCCCAGGCGGCGTCGCCCCAGTCGCCAGCCGTCGCGGCCTCGTGCAGCCGGTGAGGAGCCGGCGAGACTTTCGGGCTCGCAACGGTTTCGGAACGCTCGCGCTCAAACGGTGCGCCGCGCGCGACCATCGCTCGGGCCTCGCGCTCCAGGAAATGCGGAAAGACGTCCTGAAGCATGAACACCTCGCCACCTTCCGGCGCCGCCGTGACGAACGTTTCCGCCTCGACCACCTTCATCGACCACAACTCATCGTCCGCCGGCTCCGCCTTGCCCAGCGCGAACGTCGCTTCCCGGGGCGGCTCGGGCGCGCGGAATTGCAGCCCGTAGTCGCGCACCCAAAGGTCGTTGGT
>SLEY01000452.1 GCA_007124535.1 Planctomycetaceae bacterium | reverse complement strand
TCAATCCGCTCCCAGTATCGCTCGAAAGCGCCCGGAAGATGGAAATCGGGGCTGTTGTCAATGTCGTGGCATTCCAGGCACGTTCGCTCGGCTTCCGCCAGGGGCAGACGCTGGTCCTGACGCAAACGCGCCATCAGGTCTTCATCACGATTCATCGTCTCCGCGTCCACGTGCGCCTGGCCCGGACCATGGCAGTTCTCGCAACCCACGTTCTGCATCAACGGCGTCTCTTGCAGACTCAGATACCCCGAAATGTACGGGAAGTGATTCTGCGGATCCCAGCCCACCACATGGCAACTAATGCATTCCGGATCATAATGACGAGGGGTATCAACTCGCTCGCTCGGGTAGGTCAACGAACGCATCGCATGCGAATGATCGGTATCCAGCCACAACTCGTACTCCCTCAAATGGCAGTCCTGGCAGGCGTTCGAGCCGACGAAACTGTTTCCGCTCGGATGCGGGATGGGATGAACCCCTAGCCCTTCGAGTCCCAAGACCTTCAGCTGTTCCTGATACGAGGCCATCAGGTCCAACATGGGGGGCGCGTCCGGGAATCGGGCATCCAGCGGCACACGCTGGTAACGCATACCGGGTGCATTATCAAAAAACCCGACCACGACCGCGTGCATGCCTTTCGCCCCCACCTGCACGAGGATGTTATCCGCACCCGGGATGGGATCGGGTTGATTGGGAGGCTCTGCGGCGCCGCCCGAGGTGATCACGACATCAAAGTTGGGGAACTGTTGTGCCAAAGCACGCGATTCATCCAAGGAAGCATAAGCCAGCAGCACTTGGAAATCACAACCGATTTGTTCCAACTCCCGAGAGACGGCCTTCAAAGCTTCGGTCGGCGACGATTTGACAATCTCGCCACTGGTGATGCGCGCCTGTTCCGCCGTTCCCATGACCGCGGTGACCCCGATCTGGCGTCCTGCGGCGTCGATGATCTGAAACTCCGGGGTGAGCGAGCGGTCGATCACGGCCATATTGGCACTGACGAACGGCGTGTTTCCTTGCTGATCGGCGGCCGTCACGGCCAGCAGTTCCCCTACCGACAGGCGCAGGTCGTCGGCCCCGAATCCGATTGCCCGGTACCCCATTTGTTTGAGCCCCGAGGCGGTCATTTGGAATTTGATCTCCGGCTGGCGCCCGAAACGGCGGACTTGATTCCCGACGTCGACCGGCACGACCTCCCAACCCCGCTCCCTCAGCTGCTCCAAAAAGCTAGATCGGCGAGCTAAACCGCCTAAGGCCGTCTCCAGTCCGGAACAGCCGCAGGGTTCGATAAACCCGATCTGCTGGCCGGTAATGACCAGAGCGATTTCCGGGTCCGGCCAGCCCTCGAATAGCGGCTCTCGGGAAATGCGGCGTGCCGCGTCCGTCACGGATTCCTGAGATACCCCAGATGCCGCTTCCGATTCAGCCCTTTCCTCTGAAGCAGTCGATTTCCCCTCTCCGGTGGCAGAGGGGGCCGTTTCAGGCTGGGTAACCTCCACACCATTCGAGGTAGGGCCCGAATCGCCCGGGCCACCACACCCGGTTCCTGCAGCCAACGCCAAAAAACTCAACCAGACCCACGACGTACTCCTCCGTCGAAAAGTGCTCGTATCCATCGCCAATCGGTCCCTGGTAAAGGTTCGTTGCGGAGCTACCTGACCGCGAACCGCACGAACACCGGCACGGATTTCGCATCAGGATGATTCGTTTCGACCACGATCCGTCCATATCGGCCCTGGTCCGTTCCCATGCGTGTCACCGGCCGAGACCCCGGCGGTACGCTGATTGTCAAGGGAGTCATGTACACGGCGCCTTGGTTGATCGAGGTGGCCTCACCCAGCGTCGCCTGCAAAACGTCCGCCGGGTCCACTTCCCCGATCTCCAACGTGGTGTCGTGCCGATGCGGCCCTTTCACCAGCACCCGTAACGTCGTCTCCGCTCCCTCGGTCGCCTCGACCTGCCCCAGCATCAACACGTTCAACTGAGGTCGATAGATGCTGGAACCCACGATCGAAATGTCACTGGAGACGCGACCGGTGACCCGCAAATCCAGTTCCGGCACGTCCGCATCGTCGGTTTCCAAGTGGATTGTCTGATTTATGGGCCCCAAAGGCAACCCTGGTTTTGCCACCAAAGTACCACGTAGCGCCAAGGACGGCGCAGGGGTTTGGTCCGCCGGTACTTCCGCCCGCGTGAATTCAAGGTCAAAGTAGGGGGCTAAATCCGAATTGCTGTACCGAACCCCCTCGATATTCAAATCCGACACGCCGGACGCATAGAGCCACACTTCGACCTCAGCCCCCTCGCTCGCCGAAATGTCGCTCAATACAACTTCTGGGGGCTCTAGCTTGATCCGATCGACGACGTTGCCCCTCAGCTCCAACACAATGCTGGGCATCTCCGGGTCATTCGTGTACAACTCGGCCGTCTCCGTAAACGTCTCGCCCACCGTTTCCACGACCCATTCCAGGGTCAAGTGCGTCGAGTCACCGGGTTGCAGCTCCTCCGTGTCCAAAGCCGCCCAGGTGCAATTGCAGCCCGACGATCCTTCCATAAGTGTCAACGGCGCGTCACCCTCGTTGCGGATCTCGAACGTGTGTTTCATCCGAGCATCCCGCTGCCCGGAGCCAAAATCGTACGTGGTGCCGCCCACCACCACCGCACGCGGCGTGCCTTCCTCTCCGTCCCCGACCTGCCTGACCAACGGCTGCCGGTAAGGCTCAAATACCGAAGGAGTCCCGACCAAGTCATACCACGCGGTACCGACTCCCGCAGATGCCCCCAAAATAAGGGCCACCAAGGCAAACATCAAGATCTTCATGGTGACAATACCCCCTCGGATGATTCGATACCAGACTCCCTCCAGGCAAACGGAGCGGGTCACAAATGACTTCCGTTACGAAGACGAAGCATCAATTGTTCGGCGTTGACCTCACCCCGCGCAGCCAGGGTCGGATCGAAAGGGACGAGATTCGCCAGCTTCCGCTCCTGATGGGGTGTGGCGGCGTCCAAACGCAGGGCTTCCCCCGCCTGCTCCCGGGCTTCCGCCTCGCGACCCGCCAGATGATACACCCAGGCCAATTGCACTCGCCCCGCAATGCCGTGCGGATACAAACGGACCACCTCCTCGTAGGAATCGATCGCCTGATCCAATTGGCGGTCTTCGTTCCAATGGCGGTACAAAGCCAAACGCCAATCTCCAATCTGACGCCGCGGAGCAAAACCCCGCCGGTTCCGTCTCAAGGCTTGTTCTACCGCCTGATCGAACTGCGCTAACCCCTCAGCCGCCCGATCGGGTGAAGATGTTCCCAGAAGCCGTTGATGATGGAGCAAGGCCAGCTGCATCCAGGGCTGCGGGCTGAACGGATCGGCCTCCGCTGCCGATCGAAATAATCGATCCGCACGCTCCCCACGCCCCGCGGCAGCCGCCGCCCAACCCGCATTCAGCCGGCTTTGCGCCGACAACAGGGGGCCGTACATGGTCCGCTGGCAAAGGAGCACCATGACCACCAAGCCCACTCCAAGCACACCGCCCATCCAAGCGGACAGTCGTAGCTGACGATCCGCGCCCGTCTGGTTCAATGCAAGAGCTGCCAGGAGCCACAGACTGATCGATACCCCGGCATAACTGATCCCACCGGCTGCCAAGAGATTCGTCAGCAGGACCAGGATGGCGATCAGGAGCAGCCAAGCGGGAAGTCGCGCACCATCGCTCGAATCCGTTACCCCCGTTGCACTTGTCGAGGTTGCCGTCACCCAACGGTGCAACAAGACCACGATCAGGCCGCCGACCGGCAAGCCCAGCCATAACAGCGCGGGCGGCGGCGGGAAGCCCACGACGGTTCCCACGGGAAAAGCGAGCAGGACCCCGACCAAGGCCCCTCCCCAAACCCACACGGCCGATGAGGCCTCCGCGCGCTCGGCTCGATCGCCCCGATCTCTCCCTTCGTTCGCGCGGCCAACAGCCAAGGAGTTCGAAACGCGACGAACGACCAGCACCAGGAAAGCGACCAAAGCCAGCATCGCGGGGGTCCCGGCATTGGCCCAAACCTCGAAGAAAAAGTTGTGCGGGTCCGCAATCGTTTCACTGGCCTGTGGCAGCTTGTAAAACGCGTAGTACTGCTGGAAATTCCCCGGCCCGCAGCCGAACCATGGGTGGTCCGTAATCAGCGACCAGGTCGCCTGCCAGTACTCGAAACGGTAGAGCAGCGACTTGGGAGCCTCGCTTAAGGTGAGCCAGTCAAAAGCCCCAGCCGCCAACGCGCCGCCGAGCAGGACCACCGCCAGCACGCCGCCCGCCAGCAACAACCGAACGTCCCACCACCGGCCTAATCTTCGATACCCCATGATAGCAATCAAACCGCAGGCGACCGCCAAGAAAGCGCTGCGGCTGGTGGTCAAAAGCAGACAGAAACTGATGAATAGCCCGCACAACGTGACCCCGACCACACGACGGTCTCGCCAAAAAGCTCGCCAATCGTTAACCGCTCGGCGAGCTTCCCAGCCGATCCCCACGGCCACGATGAACCAAGGCGCGAGAAAACCGGCCAGCGAATTGGTCAAGGCAAATGTCACAATCGGGGGGGTGCTTTGCAGACGATCCTCAAACAGCTTTCGCTCAGGCGAACCGGCAGTTGCGGGAATGCCGACTTCCCTCAAAACCTCTTCCGGATCTGCCGCATAACGCGCACGCAACCGGGGCATGCTGAAAAAGTACTCGTAAAACGAAACCGTCGCCAAAGCGGTTGCCAAGGCCAGCAGGACCACGCACACGGCACGCCGATCCACCGCACGGCGCAGCATCTGACGAGCCATCAAATAAACCATTCCAAAACCGATCCATTGCCAAACGGCGTTGATCGTCGCCCGCGGATTGCCCTGGTGAGCCATCATCAGACCGCTCATTACGTACACCGCCAGCAGGACGAGCAGGGCGGCATCGGCCCATTGCCACCAAAGTATCGGCCGGTCCAAGACCAGTCGCCCATTCCAAGCGAGGGCAGCCAAAACCACGGCCGCCATGATCCACAGGCTGCCCGTCCCCATTTCCGGGGCCCCTTCACTGGGGATAAGCGGAGTGACGACCAGAAGTGCGGTCAGAGCGGCGAGGGCCGTCGCCCGGAGCCATTCCCGTCCACCTCCCCCAGAATGAGTTTCTGCCGGTTGCCGTGTTGCGAACGCGGCCGTGTGCGCCGTTCGCCGAGTCGGCGGGTGGGAGCGCGTTGCCGAGTTCTTTGCATCCGGGCGGCGTTTGACCATACCTGAGCGAATTCCCTGATTCCGAAAGGCGGATGGGGTCAGAGACCCGTGCCGAGCAGTGCGGCGGTTATTGCTGGGCAGATGCTTGGTGACCTGCCGTCTTGGTCCGTTGCTTCATTGTAACGCGCCGTTTCGGCAGGTCGATTTCTTGTCCACACCACCCGCAAGACCACGGATTCGGCCCCCGCGCTGAATCTCCGACCGGATTGGTGTAGACTGAAACGCTTCCCGCTGTGAAAAAAGTGGGAGAAAAGACTGTCCGGACTCGTTTGTGGGAAGCCCCCGGAGGGCTGCTCTCCGGAAAATGAGTCCTGACACGTTTGTCCGACCCTTACGAGAAAGGATCAAAGCATGTGCCGTTTCTTTTCCAGCACCGCTCTGTGCCTCCTGCTCGTGTGTCCGGCAGCCGACCGGATGGCACGTGGCGAAGTGGTTCGGATGGAGATCCAGGACCGGCTGCCCTTCGCGGAAGGCCATTCGTTTGGCAGGACGGGACCCTACGAAATCGTGCGGGGGCGGATGCAGATCCAGGTCGATCCGGACTCGAAAGCCCAGGCCATGATCCGTGATCTGGAACTGGCCCCACGGAACGAACAAGGCAAGGTGGAAGCCTGGACGGACTTCTTCTTACTCAAGCCGGTGGACGCCTCGCGGGGCAACGGCCGCCTGCTGTTCGACGTGGCCAACCGGGGCAATAAACTGGCGTTATGGACATTCAATGGGGCGCGCAGCAACCATCCGACGACGTTGGCCGACGCCGGCGACGGGTTCCTGATGCATCACGGCTACTCGATCCTGTGGTGCGGCTGGGACGGCGATGTGGTCGAAGACGGGAATCAACGCGTGGTTATCGACGTTCCCGTCGCTCAACGAAACGGACAAACGATCACCGGACCGGCGCACGTGGAAATCTCGGTGGATGAACCGGTGCGCAGTCGGGCCTTCTTCTACAGTCCCTGGGGTACCTCCCGGGCTTACCCCGCCGTCGATCTGGATCACCAGCACGCCACGCTGACCAAGCGGCCTCGACGCTCCGCCGACGCGATCGAAGTCTGCCGCTCACGATGGTCGTTCGCCCGTTGGGAAGATGGTCAGGCGGTGCCGGATCCCACCCATCTGTATGTCGAAGACGGCTTTCGACCGGGCTGGTTGTACGATCTGGTCTATATCGCTCGCGAGCCGCGGGTCAGCGGACTGGGCTTGGCCGCCGTCCGCGATACGGTTTCGTTCTTTCGCTACGCCGAACACGATGAACCGGGCACGCCGAATCCGCTGGCGGGCCAACTGGAAAAAGCCTACGGCTTCGGTATCTCGCAGTCGGGGCGGATGCTGCACCACTTTGTCTACGAAGGGTTCAACGCCGATGCGTCCGGCCGGATCGTGTTCGACGCCCTGCTGGCCCACGTCGCCGGGGCCGGCAAGGGCATGTTCAATCATCGCTTCCGGATGGCCACCGTCTTCGGTACGCATCATACGGGCAACCTGGCGGCCTCCGAATTCTTTCCCTTCAGTCCCGCAACGCAAACCGATCCGGTGACCGGCGAACAAGGCAATACGTTGGCCCGCGCCCGCCGGAAGGAATGTGTGCCGAAGATGATCTTCACCCAGACGTCGACCGAGTATTGGAATCGAGCCGCCTCGCTGATGACAACCGATGTTGCCGGCCAACAGGACTTGACGCTGCCGGACACCGTCCGCGTCTACCTGGTGGCCGGAGCCCAGCATCTGGGCGCGGGGCCAACCACGCCGGGTATCTGCCAGCAGCCGCGCAGTCCGCTGGACGATCGCGGGCCGATCCTGCGGGCCATGCTGATCGCCTTGGATCGCTGGGCCAGCGGCCTGGGAGAACCGCCGCCCAACCGGTACCCGCGAATCGATGACGGGACCCTGGTCGATCTGGAGACGTTCCACGACCTGTTCCCGGAAATTCCCGGTGTGAATCGGCCCACCGGTTATTTCGAACCGCCACGGTTGGATTTCGGCCCGCGGTTTTTCACCCAAGGAATCGCGGAGATCCTGCCACCCCACACCGGAAAACCCTACCGCACCCTGGTACCCGCGGTCGATGAGGATGGCAACGAAATCGCCGGCATCCGCTTGCCGGATATCGAGGCGCCTCTGGGAACCTACACCGGGTGGAATCTCCGTGCCCCGGAATTCGGGGCTCCCGAAATGCTGTCCCCGCTGGACGGCATGTACCTGCCCTTCCCGGCAACCGCTGCGGAACGCGCGGAACGCGCGGAACGCGGCGATCCGCGCGCCGCCGTCGCCGAGCGTTATCCGGAACGCGAACGGTACCTGGCCCGGTTCCTGCAAGCCACCTTGACTCTCCAGGAACAAGGATTCCTGCTGCCCCGGGACGCACTGACCCTGCTGCAAACGGCCGCGTCCCGCGAGCATTGGGACTGAACCGCCATAACACGTCCCCCACGCTCCGCCTTCCGCTTCGGCACGAGACGGGCCTCCGCCACGCTCGGCACGGGCCCGGCTCGGCCGCCGCTCCAAACGCTACAACATGCCGGCGACTCAGTGCTGCAGGGCGGGCCAGGCGGAACGGGCACGTTGCCAGCCTTCCGAAGTTACCCGCGTGTCGTTGATGTCCAGGATTTCCAAGTTCTCCAAACCGCGCAGGTGCTCCAAACCCGCGTCACTGATCCGGGTTCCACGGAGGGAGAGTTCCAACAGTTCGGACAAACGGCCCAGATGCGCCAGCCCGGCATCGGTGATCTGCGTGCCGCTCAAGTCGAGGATCTCCAGGTCCGTGAATTCGCCGATCCGGGGCAGCGAATCGTCGGTGATCTGCGTTCCCGCCAGATTCAATTGGTTCAGCCGCCGAGCGTTGCGGAGGAAGGCCAATCCCGTATCGCTGATCTGCGTCGCCCCCAGATCCAGCCACTCCAGCTGGGTGTGGCCGGCCAGGTGCTCCAAACCTTGGTCGGTCACGCGGGTGTGCCCCAGAGCCAATTGGCGGGCGACGGGCATGGCGGCCAGCGGCGCCAGATCCTGGTCGCTGACTTGCAAGAATAACCGGTATTCCGCGTCCCATTCGGCCAGCGACCGTTCCGTGACCGAGGCCAGGGTCCCCGCGTCATGCCGACCGGAATAGACCGCCCGGAGGTAGTCGACCAGGGCCTCCAGGGACTCGCCGCCCCGATGGTCCATCAACATGGCGGTCAAACCGGCCGATTGACTGTACAACGGGCGGATCTCCGGATGCTCCTGCAGGTCGCGGCGACCGAATTGCACCAGCTGTTCCAGCGGCACATAGAAATCCTCGCGGAACACGCGGTAGCGGGCGTATTGCAACCGGCGGGCGTCCACGCCACCGACCGTCCAGTAGCCGTCGAATTCTCGCAACGATTCCATGTACAACGCCACGCCTTCGACGATCCAGAAATTTTCATCCCGGCCGGTTTCGGGGGCCACCCGGCCGGTCTCGGAAAATAACTGATGCGTGACCTCGTGATAAACGACACTCCAATCCGCACCGTCTTCGTCATAGAAATAGGCCGTCTGCCCGCCTTCGTGATAGTAGCCGACGGTCATTTCGATCAGCGGTTCGTGCGGCTGGAGGTAGTCCAGGTACTCCTGCCGGTCGCGGAACAGCACGACCTGGTGGCGGTCCCTGCTCCGCCCCGGCGGCGCTTGGCCTTCGAACCGCCGTTCCAGCGCCGCCGTGCTGCTCCAATAGCGGACGAACAGCTGTTGCCAAACCGCGTACAGCTGTTCGAGCCGTTCGGCCAGTTCCTCCCCGGCCTGCCGGCTGTGGCTGGTCGCGATACTGAAATTCTCGGACTCGACAAGCCACGAGATCCCGGGCGGCAGGTGACGGGGCGCGGCGCCCGGCCGGACTTGCCGTGCGCGAATCCCCGCCGCGGGGCGCGTCCAGCGGTCGCGGACCTGCCGATATCCCAACGCCGCCCGCGCCGCCGCATGGTCCGGATCCTCTCGCAAAACCTCGTGCAACAACTGGAAAGCACGCGTGGCCCGGCCGCGTTCCCGTTGCTGGTCGGCCGCGCGGTATAACTGCTCCGCCTGACGCCGGCGATATAACATCAGCCGCGCATGCCACTGCCGGACCAACCGGGACGCGTCCTCCGCCGGCTGCAACGGATCGTCGCCGGGAGGAAGGAAGACCAACTGGCGAGCCGGATCACGGGGCACGAACCACGCCGCCGTCAACTCGGATTCCGCCACCAACCCCAACTCCCGGCAGCGCGCGGCCAAATCCGCCAGCCGCGTGCGATAGGTCCGGTCCAGCTGCGCTCGCGCCGACCAGTACTCCCGATCCACCTCCTCCCCCACCTCCGCTTGCGCCCCACCACTCAGCAGCAGAATCAGCAAACCCGGCAGGAACCGGACGATCCGTCCCATCACTCAATCTTCCTCTCGAGCCAGATTCACCCGGACCAACTCCCGGTCGTTGCGGGCAAATAGGGACCGCTGAGCAAACGCCGGATGGCTCCATACCACGGGCCGGCCAAACGTATGGTTCGTCGGCTCCAATATGTTCATCCGGTCCAGCTCTTCATAACCCTCCGGCGATAGCCTCGCCAAGATCAAATCGCCCGTCTCGTTGAACAGAAAAAAACGATCCTGGTGCTTGACCAAAAACGCCGTGCCGTAACGTGCCCGCCGCGCGCCGGGACCCAGCGTCGGTTCGACCGTCTCCCACAAACGCTCGCCGTCCGACAACCGGACTCCCATCAAGGCCCCGGAATTGACATCGCAACCGTAAATCATCCCGTCCTCGACAAACGGCGTGCTGTTGGCACTGTACAGGGCATTCCGCGCCGAGCCCTCCCAGACCACCTCCACCGACGTGCCTTGGGCATCCAGTTCCAACAGCGCCGCGACCTCGTTATACGCCGACGCCAACAGATACCGGCCCTCTTGCCGCGGGGCGGCGATCGCCATCTCGAAACTGGGACGCAACGGAACCGACCACAACCGCTGACCCGTGACCGGATCCAAACCGTTGATCGCCTCCGCATGCCAGATCACCAGCTGGCGACGCCCCCCCTGTTCGATCAGCGTCGGGGGACAGTAACCCTGGCCGGATGCCGATAACGACCGCCATAATTCACGACCCGTGTACTTGTCAAAAGCCACCGCCACACTGCCTTCGCCACCAACCACGCAGTACAGCACATCGCCGTCGACCAGCGGATGCGCAGCGACGCCCCAGAAGGGAGTCTCCGCACCGTACTCCTCCACAAAATCCTTGCTCCAAATCAACTCGCCCGTTTCCGCGTCCAGGCAGGACAAGTTGCCTTCGGCGCCCAAGGCGAACACCCGCGAACCGTCCACCGTGGGAGTGCAACGCGGACCGCCCCCGTAAGACAAATTGTAAGGCCGGTCGTAACCGTATTCCCATAACAACTCGCCCGTCTCCGCGCAAAAACACAACACCCGCTCGGTTCCCTCCAAACGATCGATCCCCCCCGTGTTATTGGTGATCCGCCCGGAACGCTTGATATAGTCCATCACGTAGACTCGCCCATCCGCCACCGCAGGGCCACTGTACCCCCAATTCACCGGGGCCCGCCACTGCACCTCCGGACCGTCCTCCGGAAATCGCTCGACAATCCCCGTCTCGCGCCAGACACTGTCCCGCTCGGGACCCATCCATTGAGGCCAATCGCCAGCATGAACCGGTCGCACCGCGACGCTGGACAAGGCCACCAACAACGAAAACACCATGATCATCCGCATCTCATCAACACTCCCTAACACTCGGCACTTCGAGTACGAATTGTTGTCCCGTCGGGTAGACGGTTATGGATTTATAACGCGGCAGGATGCCGCGTCTACGGTTTCCCCCTGACAAATCAGCGAGCGAGCCTCGTGCCGCAATCACAATGGATAGGTCATCAAGGCCAGACGTTGCTTGCTGCGCCTCCCCGTAGGTTGGACATTCCTGCCCGACGCTCCCCATCCCCAACCTACGGACCGATTCAATTCATGTTAGGTAACGTCAGTTAGGATTGGCGGCACTAGCGCTGCCGCAAACGCCCGTCCGCCGGGACGAAGCTGGGTTCGTCGGTCAGCAGCAGCACATCGTACCGGATGCCCGGGGCGAGATCTTCCAAGACGAGGGTGATCTCGCCTGCGGGCAATGGGGTCCGTTCCAAGTCGGCAACGCCCGGCCAGGCCCAGGTCCACAGTTCGTTGGCCAAGGGCGTGTCCTCGGCAATCAGGTTGTCACGCACGTTCAGATCGGTCGAGCCGCCGCCCAGTCGAGCGACGCTCCGTCCGTTCACTCGCACCCGGACCTGCTGGTTGACATCGTCGCCCCGCCGGCCGGTTCCTCGCCGCAGATGGCGGAGCCAGAGGTAATAATCGCCTTGCCGAGGGATTTCCACCTGCCACGCCACGCGATTTTCGGCCGGATCCTCGGGGACCACGTAAGCTGCCGCACGCAAGCCGCCCGCCTCCGCACGCTCGAACGGACCCGTCAAATCGGCTTCCACAAAATCCAATTGGATCTCGACCGGCGGCTCCTCACGCGCCGGCGTCGCCGCACGACCCCGTACCGGCGAACTCTCGTTGCCACGCCGATCCACGGCCGTGACCGCATAATGGTATTCCACCCCCGCCTGCAAACCCCAGTCGATGAACTCCTCGTAAGTCGGGGAACCGACCCGGGTGTGCTGGTTGGGTTCGAAGTCCGGCTCCGTCGAAGCGTAAACCTGATAATGGGACAGCCGGGGATCGGCGGGCCGTTCCCAAAGCAACTGGTTCGCCCGCGATCGCACGTTCGCTACCTGCAAACCCCGCGGAGCCGGCGGCGGCTGGACATCCTCGGGACGCGCCCCCTGCGGACGAAAATCCCCGTCCGTCGCCAGACACAGCAGGTCCAAATGGCCCGCCTCGCCGGACGTCGACACGGTGGTCGTCACCACGCCGCCTTCCAACGATACCGGGGAAGAACCCGCCCGGACCCAAGTCCACTCCGCCTGGTCGGTCGCCACCGTCAACTGCTGATCGCCCAGCGCCAGTTCCCACGCGGCAGATTCCGAACCGTTCGCCCGCAGCCGAGCCCAGACGTAATACGAACCGGTCGCCGGTACCCGGATCGGCAACTCCGCTTCGCCTCGCTCCGCCTCGGGATGGCGGTACAAATAGTAATCGTCCGAAGCCCCGAATCGGTCCACTCCCATCGCCAAACCCGGCAAATCGCCGGTCGGCAAGTCGCGGATCGCGTCCTCCACCTCCGCATAGACCACCAGCGGATGGTCCAAATCGTCCGGCAAAGCCACGCCCGCTCGAGCCGCTTCCTGCGAATAACCGCTCTCCAAACCCGAGTGCTCCAGCGACGTGACGACATAATAATACGGGCGACCCGCCTGGACCGTCTCGTCCCGGTACTCGTGACCCGGCACCGGCTGGTCCGTCAACAAACGATAGCCGTCGCCACTCGCCTCGCTCCGGTACACCAAATAACCCCGCGTCTCCCGGCTGTACAACGACGGTTCCCAGGACACCACCACCGACTCGTCCTCCGCCCGCCAAGTCACGTGGTGCGGCGGGCGGGGGCGAGCCATCACGGCGATATAATTCCGGAATCGACCCGTCATGCTCGAACCGTAATGGATCTTCGTGGCATCCGGACTGAGCATAGAAAAATCGCCGCCCGCATAGTAACCGTTGAAACGGTGCTTGGTGTCCACAATCGGCTGGAACGTCCCGTCACAAAACACCTGATACTCGATGTTCGCGTTCTCCGGCCGGCGGTAGCTGCCGAAATGCCAACCGCGGACCCACCCTACGAAAAATCGCGGGTGCTGACGCCAATGCAGGTGATAATTCGTACCGTCCGGCGACAGACGCAACGAACGCGTCTGACCGTCCCGAACCCGCACGATCCGAGTCGTCCCGCCGTCCGTGGCAATGTACTCCCAGTCCGGCGAAGTCGATTCGTGCCCGTGCGTGGCGTGCGGCAGATTCCGCCACAAATCATGCAACTCGTCCATATTCAAACCGGTCGGTAATCGCACCTGGTCCGCAAACCAGGGTAAACCGTAAGCCTCCCACTCGTCCCCCTCGGGATAGTGAACCCGACCATCATAAAAGGCCCGCAGATAATTCGTGTTCCCGCACAAAGGGGCCGCAATATGCGTCCGCTCCCCCGTCTGACGATCCACCAGCATGCCGGTGCGCAAGGCGATCAGGTCGCCGAACTCGTCGTGGTCCTCGATCACGCAAAAATGGTTGCTGCCCACCGATTCGCCCCCGGGACCGATCGGACGTCCGTCGTACAGCGGCAACAGCGGGATCGGATACGACTCGTCCGGTTCGTAAGGCACAAAAATCCCCCGGTTCGGCAAGTCCACGAAAATGTACCGCTCGTCACGCGTCAAACCGTACACCCGTTTGCCCGATGCCGGCCAGGAAAGCCGGTCCCATTCGGACACCACCTCCTGCGCCCCCGTCCGCCAATTGTTCCGCGTCACACTGGTGGTCGGACTGGTCGGCGAGTAGAACAGCTCCGGATCCTCCGGCGACCAAACCGCCGGCCGGCCCCCCAAAGATGGCCGCAAACGCGAAAAATCCGAGTTGAAAAACCAGCCTCGTTGCAAACGGTCCCCCAGCGGTCGCGTCCCTTCGATATGGATCGTCGATCCGTCAATGTTCCAAGCCGACCAGACCGAAGCGGTGCCGCCATGATCGACGGTCGGCGAGTTGTCCAGCATCCAGACCCGGGTCCCAAACTGCTGATCCTGAAAAATCACCCGAAGCGACTGCAATTCATCTCCCCGTTCGAAGAGATCATAAGGTTTATGGCCCTGACGTTCCATAAACGCCTGCAATCCCTGCACCTCTTCGGCCACCGCCTCGGGGGGCGAATCAGCCGCCTCCGAATTCTCCAACCCGCTGCTGGGTGAAATCACGATGAGACAGGACCAACAGAAAACAAACCAGCCGTTCAGTGTGCGCGGCATCGGGGCTACCTCCATAATCAATCCACAAATCCGGGGTGGAACTTCACTCTCTGCGAGCAGAAACGACCGAAAAGCTGCTGTCAACCCCCTCCCTCGGGGAAGCGATTGGCAGTCAGCCGATTACTCGTGACTTGTCCAGGGCACAGCGCTTGCTCCTCTAGCAAAGAACCAGCCCCTCTTTGGAGTGCGGTGGCTCGCCGCCGCTTTCGCCTTCCGCCCGCTTTGAATTTCGTACGTTCGAGTCTCACGTGGCAGGACCACCGTAGGCGTTGGGCCAGCGGCCGGTTCGCGACAGCATTCGCGTTCGGCGCGGGTCTCCGACCCCGCCGAAACCGCCGACCACGTTCGGCGAGGGTCTCCGACCCCGCCGAAACCGCCGACCACGTTCGGCGAGGGTCTCCGACCCCGCCGACCGAAGGTCTCCCGCGATACGGGAAACCTTCGGTCGGCCGAGTGGCTCGGTCAGAGACCGGCCACATCGCTACGGGTTGCCTCACGTGGCAGGACCACCGTAGGCGTTGGGCCAGCGGCCGGTTCGCGACAGCTGGAGACCCGCCAGGGCCAGTTCCTGCGCTTCATCCTCGTCCAGCGGTGTCGCCTGGCAGACCGTGCG
>SLEY01000581.1 GCA_007124535.1 Planctomycetaceae bacterium | reverse complement strand
TTGTATCGTATCGCGTGCCAACCGCTTGTCAATCCGATCGGCTCTTTTGGGCTACATGGCAGCTCACTTAGCATCTGCGAAGGAATTCCAGTCGCACTGCTCGGCGCGGGTCTCTGACCCCGCCGAAACCGCCGACCGAAGGTCTCGCCCGGCATTGGAGACCTTCGGTCGGCCGGGTGGCTCGGTCAGAGACCGGCCACAGCGCGAGTCAGAGACCGGCCACAGCGCGACATGGTGGGTCATGCCTTGGGCCGCCGTCACAGGAAGAGGGCCCAACAGAGGTAGGCGGCGGGTGCGGCCAGGAGCAGCGAATCCAGCACGTCCAGCACGCCGCCCAAACCGGGCATCCAACGGCTGGAGTCCTTGCACTCGAGATCCCGCTTGAGCAGCGATTCGGCCAGGTCGCCCAACATGCCGGCCACGCCGACGATCAAGCCGTAGGCCAAGACGGCCAGCAAGCTCGGGTCGTTTGGTGCGGAGCCGAAAATCGCCGGCGCGAGGAGGCGGAGGAACAGCCAAGCGGTCAGGGCGGCCGTCAGCAGCGCGGCGAAGCCGCCTTCGATCGTCTTCTTGGGACTGAGGATCGGGGCCATCGGGCGGCGCCCGCACCAGCGGCCACAAAAGTAAGCCCCCGTGTCCGACATCTTGACGATCGCAATCATCGAGATCAGCGCGATCATCCCCTGACGGTTTCCCTGGTACACGCGCAGGCTGATCAAGAAATTCATGGGTACGGCCACATACAGCAGCACCATCATGCCCACGGCCACCTGGACGGCCGAGTTTCCGGGTCGTTCAAAGCGGCGCATCTCGGCCAGGAAGATCAGGCTGCCGGCGACGGCCAGCGCGGCCAAGGGCCAACCGAAGGCTCCCAGGGATTCGGCGGCCGGATACGAACCGACGGCCCACATTCCGAACACGGGAAGCTGTCCGGCCAAGACGACCAAGAGCGTGCCCGCCTGCACGGCCCAAGCGGCCGGCTGGAAGCCTTTTGCACGGAACAGGTGCAGCAACTCGGACACCGCTGCAATGGCCAGCAAGGGGGGTATGGCAGACAGCCAAATCCCCGGGGCTCCCGCGTTCTTGTGGTAGTCCACAGCCAAAAGACCCACCAGCGGGGTGAGGATCACCGCCGCAACGAGCAGTCGCCAGCGTAGCACTCTAGCACCCCGCATCCGGATGATGCAGCCCGCCAAAACGGCGATTCCGGCAGGCGAAATCGACGATGGCCTGGTGCAAGTCCTCTTCGCGAAAATCGGGCCAGCAACGATCCGTAACCCATAACTCAGCATAACTGATCTGCCAAAGCAGGAAATTACTGACCCGCATCTCTCCGGCCGTGCGAATCACCAGATCGGGGTCCGGCATACCGGCCGTATCCAAATGGTCGGCCAGGCAGGCTTCATCGATCTGGTCCCAGGTCAATTCGCCACGCTGGATCCGGTGACCGATGCGGCGGACGGCGTCCACCATTTCGGCTCGCCCCCCATAATTGATGGCCAGACAGACTTGAGTGCCCGAGTTGGCGGAACTCATCGAGATCGTCTTGTCCATTTCCTGCTGGACGCTGGCCGGTATCCCCTCCCGGCGGCCAATGGTACGGACCACCAGGTGGTTGTTCATGATCATGTTGCGCTCTTCGATCATGTACTGTTCCAGCAGGTGCATGAGGAATTCCAACTCATGGCGAGGCCGTTTCCAGTTTTCACTGGACAGGCAGTACAGCGTCAACTGCTGGATCTGCAGCCGGGCACAGGCTTCCACGGTCGCCCGCACCGAAGCCACTCCGCGACGGTGGCCTTCAATCCGCGGCAGGTTCCGTTGCTGGGCCCACCGGCCGTTGCCGTCCATGATCACCGCGATATGCCGCGGCCGACGCTCCGGCGGCACCTGGAAACCGGCACCGGACCCGGCGGGCGAAGATTGGCAAGCCGACTTGGTATCCACCGACGACATGATTCCGCTCAGGACGCTCCGTCAGCAAAAATCGTCTGGGCGCGGTCGGGACCGACCGACACCACATCGATCGGCCGCCGCACCAACTCGGAAATCCGCTCCAAGTAACGCCGGGCGCCCGATGGCAACTGCGACATCCGGCGAATCTGGGTTACATCCGTATCCCACCCCGGAATGGTCTCGTAAATCGGGGTCACCCGCCGCAAGTCTTCCAAATGACTGGGAAACCGTTCCAGTCGTTCGCCATCCAACTGGTAAGCCACACAGATCTTGACTTCCGGCAACTGGCTCAAGACATCCAACATCATGATCGACAGCCCGCTGACACCACTCAAACGGCTGGTATAGCGTACGGCCACGGCATCGAACCAACCACATCGGCGCGGGCGGCCGGTTGTGGTCCCGTATTCCTTGCCCAAATCGCGAATCCGCTGGCCCACATCATCGTGCAACTCCGTGGGAAAGGGGCCGCCACCGACACGCGTGGTGTAGGCTTTGGCCACGCCCAGCACCCGTTGAATCCATCGTGGCGGAACCCCCGAACCGGCACAGATGCCGACTCCCGAACTGTTGCTGCTGGTCACAAAGGGAAAAGTCCCATGGTCGATATCCAGCAGCGCGCCCTGGGCGCCCTCGAACAGCACCTTCTTGCCCGCGTCCAGGGCGTCCAGCAGCAGATCGGTGGTCTCCGTGACCAGAGGCTGCAAACGCTGGGCGTAACCCGAAAATTCCGAATAAATCGCGTTGGCGTCCAACGCCTCCGTGCTGCCCAAGCTGGACAAGGCCCGATGTTTGGCCTCGACAATCGTTTCGATCCGCTCGCGGAAACCGGGCCGGTACAAATCGCCCATGCGGATCGCATGCGAGCGCGCATATTTGTCGCGATAGCAAGGCCCGATCCCCCGCAGGGTGGTCCCAATACTCTCCCCGGCGACGCTCGCCGCATTGGTCACCCGATCCTCGGCAATGTGCCAAGGAAACACGACATGAGCCCGATCGCTGATCCTCAGGTTCGCCGACACGTCAATACGCCGCTGATCCAAACCCCGGATTTCTTCCAAGATCGTGGCGGGATTCAGCACCACTCCGGGGGCGATTACATTCATTACCCCCGAATTAAGGATTCCGCTGGGAATGTGATGCAGCTTGTAAACCTGCTCACCGATCACCACCGTATGGCCAGCGTTCGATCCTCCCTGGTAACGGACCACGTAGTCGAATTGGGATGTCATTAGGTCGACGAGTTTGCCTTTGGCCTCGTCGCCCCACTGCAAGCCGATCACAGAGGTTCCTGCCAACTCAAAATCTCCCGCACGGATGAATTCGGGGCGCACACAAAGGGGGTTAGTTTACGTTCTGGAAGATGCGTTGGTCAAGCGGAGCCATTTCGGTCGCGAATTCGCGGCAAGTTTCCGGGCAATTCGAAAGCGGTCCTGGCAACAGGTACTTGGCAACCCGCTATGCTAAACAGAGAACAGGGAGCCAAGGTCGAATGTGAATCGGGTAGCTGTGGACCTTTGAAAAGTTATTTGGAGGAGAAGAAACATGAAACGACGCGATTTCCTGGCGGCATCGGTAGCTTTGGGAGCTGGTTTCACCCTACCGAGGGGGGTGGTTGCAGCCGATTCCGCAGAGCCCTACGAATTGGCGCCCTTGCCCTACGCCCACGACGCGCTGGAGCCGTACATTGACGCGCGGACCATGGAAATCCACCACGCCCGGCATCATCAGGCGTACGTGAACGGCTTGAATGCCGCGGTGAAGGGGACCGAGTGGGCGGAGAAGACGCCCGCAGAACTAGTGGCAAGCATCCGCGAGGTCCCCGAGGAGATTCGTACGGCCGTCCGCAACCACGGCGGGGGGCATATCAACCATACGTTATTCTGGAACACCATGTCACCGCAGGGGGGTGGTGAGCCGAACGGCGAATTGGCTCGAGCGATCGACCGTGACTTGGGCGGGTTCGACGATTTCGCAACCGCGTTCTCGAACGCCGCCACCGGCCAGTTCGGTAGCGGTTGGGGCTGGCTGTGCTTGCATCCGGGCAAGAATCGCCTGGTCGTCCTGAGTACCGCGAACCAGGACAGCCCGCTCATGCGCGGCTTGGTTCCGTTGCTGGGCGTCGATGTGTGGGAACACGCTTACTACTTGAAGTACCAGAATCGTCGCGGGGATTATGTGCAGGCGTTTTTCAACGTCATCGACTGGGATGCCGTAGCGGAACAATATGCCGCAGCCCGGAAAGGGTGAGACGAGCCGTCCGGCCGGAGCCCGCTGCGCTTCTCGCAGGGCCACAGGCTACCC
>SLEY01000150.1 GCA_007124535.1 Planctomycetaceae bacterium | reverse complement strand
GCTCGTGGGGCCAGCCAGAGCAGATGGCGGAACAAATCCGTCTTCTTCAACGCGTTGACCACCACCGTGTAACGCAAGGACGATTCGGGATGCCCCACGCCCGTATCGTGATCCGCAAAAATCGGGGAATGAACGACCGCCGTCGGCAACCCGTCTCTTTCCTCAACAACCTTTCGAGCCATTTCTCCGCCCATATTTTCGAAAAACAAACCGTTCGCACCGCGGTACTTTATAGCATAACCGAGCCGGAATGGCATTCGTGACAACCGGTTCCCCGGGAAAACGCCGCCAAACCGTCAGTACAACGCACCGGGAGGTGCACTTTTGTCCAGACGGCGGGCAACCTCCGCTCGGATCTTGCGACGCAACCACCACCGGCGAAACCACCCGGAAGCAGTCCACGCTTCCGCAAACTCCGATTCCACCTGCCGCCGAATCTCCGACCTCAGGGCTTTCCGAGCCGGGTCACAGCCGTCTACCCCATTTCTCGGGACCAATCTTGTAAAATGCCCCAACTCCCGCATTCCCCGTTTCACCCGGGTTGACAACCCGGCTCCAAGCTCCTTGGACGTCCGGCGACGAATCCTCCCTCACTCCACTGTCACGTTATCATCCAGGCCCAGTTCCTTCAGCCCCGACTTGGCCTCATTCTCCTTGGCTTGGCTCTGGTCGCTCTCCACCGGAACCTCGAAAATCACTCGAAGCTTCAAATCGGAGTCGGCGGCAAAGCGGCTCAGTACCTTCATGTAAAAATTCATCCATTTCTGCGGCGGCACCTCGCCGGACCACCGTATCGTTTGCTGGGCAGAAGCCGTTGGACCGTCCGGCAATTCCCCGGAAGGCACCGTCACCGATTCCCTGGCGATCCGCACCCTCGCCAGCGCCTCCAGACCGTTTGTCGATACAGACACGTTGTACTGGCCCTCCGCTTCGCCCGCCGTGAATACGCCCTCCTCGCTGATCGCGCCCCCTTTGGCCGACCAGTTGATCACGGATACCTTGCAGGGCTGACCGTACTGGTCGCGGGCCGAAAGGGAAAACGACGCCTGCTGCCCGGGCTGCAACGCCACCTGCTCCGGGTGGACCAAAATTTGAGCCGGACGGGGCGGGTCGACCAACTTCAAGGCGGCTTCGCGTTTCAGAATGAACACGTCCTCGTCGATCTCGACTTCGGCCTCCGTCATCGCCGACTCGAAACGCTCCAGCACCACACGCCCCTGGTCGTCCTTGGCCGCGTACCCCACAAGCCCCCGACTCACCCCGTCGGCAATCGTCCGCTTGATGACGTCCCCGTCCAGCAAACGCGGCAACTGGGGTGATGAAAAGAACGCGTCCCGGACACTCTTCGTCGACCACTCCGCCAACGCCGGCGGCCAATACCGCAGCAATTTGTTGACGCCGACCCCCTTGGTGATCTCGTCCGTGCGGATCAATTCGTTCAAGATCAAATCGACCATACTCTTGGCCATGCTGGACGTGACCTGCCCCAAATCGATCGGCCGCAGCTTGTTGTCCGGCCCCAAGAGGAACAGGTTGCGGTACGCACGCCAGATGGCTTCCTTGAAGTCCCCTGTGCCCCGTTTCAGATTCCGAGCCAGCAACCGCTTCTGAGCCTCGTCCAACCGCGATTTCGTCTCGCTGTCCTCCTCGATCCCCTCCCAGGCCAGCAGATTGCGAGCGGCCTCGTGAATCGCATCCGCCGAATCGGGGACAGCGAAAATCACGGCCGATTTGAAAGTGCGACCCGAGGTGCCGCATTCCCGGACAATCCGTTCCATCAGCTGGGGCGTGCCGCGGTCGCTCAGCGGATGCTCCAGGCTCAGCACCGCCAGCGTCAGCACCGCTCGGTTCGGAACGTCGTTGCTGCGTTCCGGAAAATACCGGCGATCGATCTGCTTGGGACCCTCGCCGAACAGCGTCTGGATCTGCTGTTGGATCCGTTCCTCGATCTCCGACTCCTTCACCGCCCCCCGACGCGTGACCAGGATCTGGTTCAGGTTGGGCGTCAGGCCGAAACGATAACGATTGCGATCCCAGTTCAGGTAATAGCAGCTGCCGACCAGTCCCTCCAGAACATGATCGACATCGGCCAAGTTCAAATCCGGGTTGCCCACATTCAGCCGGATTTCCGGCAACGACGCCTCGGCCTTCGACTGGCTCATACCCCCGTTGGACTCGAACAGGATTGTGGAAGCGACTTTGCGGTGAAGAGAAAACCGCTTGACCGTCGGACTGGCTTCCCGATCCAGTCGCACAGCATGGGCATCCGATTTCCCCGCGATATCCGTGGTCACCGGGATCTCCAATTCGGCCGAACCCAGCTGCTCGAACATGGCCGCCCGGAAGACCGGGTCGTCCAACGGCGCGGAGCCCAACGTGATCAGCGGTTCGCGCAACGCCTTGCGATGCTCGTCCTGATACGCACGGGCGACCCACAGGGCCAGCAACCGCAGGATTCCCCGTGTCCGTTGAAACCGCGGTAAACTCTGCCATTTCCGCTGAAACACCGACAGCACCGAGGGGTGGAACGGATAACACGACTGAAAGGTCTCGCGAACCGTATCCGGATCGATTCCCGTCAACTCCTGCGCGTGGTCGATGGCCCACTCGGCGTAGGTATTGGCGATTTTGCGGCCCTCGGTCGGCAACCCCCACCACTCGAACAACCGCCGCCGAATGATCTCGGCAATCTCTGAGCCGGCCGACATCATGATGGCCTTGCCCAGCCGGTCCAGCATCTTCTTCAGCGCCGCATGATCCCGCTCGTCGTCCGGATTCATCTCCAGGTGCTCCGATGCCGGAATCGACACGCACAGCACCATGTTCTTCCTCGCCCGCGCTTCTTCGGACAGGTTCTGGAGGAAGTCGAAGAACTGATCGCGCAGCCCCATCTTCCGGCCGCGGCTGACGAAGTTCATCAATTCGTCCATCAGGATCAAAGTCGGCCCGTCGGGCAGCATGGCCCGCAGCGCCTCGCCGGCGGGAGCCACCCCCCGGGCCTCGTGCTGCGACATGGCAGCCAAGGCCCGTTCGCCCCCCAGTTGCCAAGCGATTTCGCCCCAGGGCGTTTTCCGCACCGGTTCGCCGTTGCCGCCTCGACCCTGGATCACGTCGAACTCGGTCCCGACGAACACCGCCACGTTCGCCCGCGGCACCTCCGACACCTCCGCCTTGGCCAGCACACGATCCACCCCCTTCCACGACTTCGCCCGCTCGCCCTGATTGGCCAGATGGTAGGTCGTGGTCAGCGAGTGCGTCTTGCCCCCGCCGAACTGGGTCGCCATGTTGAACACCGCCGACGTCTCCACCAGGATGCCCGACAGCCGCCGCACGACCTGCGAGCACAACTCCAGCAGATTCTCCGTCAAATAGGTCCGTTCGAAGAACCGAGCCGGATCGCTGTAGTCCTTCGACACGTTCTCGCGTCCCTCGCGGATATGGTCCAGATGCACGGCGAATTCCGACGCATCCATCGGCCGGTTCTCCCGCAGATCCTCCCGCGGCGTGACGATCTGATACCAAGGCTTCAGAGCAGCCATCGTTTCCCTTTCTGGTCATTCGGTGATTTCGTAGTTTCATGGCTCATACCTCCGGCGATCGAATTCGCAACCGCCCGCGCTCGGCCGTCACGATGGCTCCCGCCTGAAGCTCCTGTCCGTGCAAATTCAATACATGCAAGCAGACGCCGGCCTGCTGACGTGCGGCTACGTTCACCAGCCGCAGAATTCCACAGTGCGGAGCCCCTCGAAGAATGGCCAACTCGCCGAAGTCCTTGTCCAGCGTAACGAGCACTCGCTGCGCCGAGTACGCGAAAGCCAGGATCTCCTCGTCGCCGGGATCTTGGGGCCAATCGCCAGCCCAGATGACATCGTGACCCGCTGCCGCGATCCCATCGCGCGCCCTGCCCCACACGCAACTGTCCAACATGACTTTCATCAACGTGACTCGACCAACAGAGGCTCGAACCGCTCGCTTCCGACGACACGACGAGCGTACACCAGGCACGCTTGAATATCCGCCGCATCGAGCCACGGATACCCTTCCAAGATCGTTTCCGGCGAATCGCCCGCCGCCAACATCCCCAGCACATGTTCCACAGCCAACCGCCGTCCCCGGATGATCGGTTTGCCCCCGAAAATCTCAGGATTCACGGTAATTCGCTCCAGCAATTGTTTTTCGTCCATCATTATACTCCCCAGATGGTAGACAGTAGGCGGTAGACAGTAGACGGTAGGTGGTAGACAGTAGGTGGGATTTCGCAAG
>SLEY01000368.1 GCA_007124535.1 Planctomycetaceae bacterium | reverse complement strand
CCGGCGCCAGCGCGCCCACCAGGGCTCCGATCAAAATCCCCGCCAGCAATCGTAGGATCAACTTCATGAGCGACCGTTCCCCTCTTTCTGTTTGCTATTGGAAATCCCTTCTTAGCTGAATTGCCTTCGGCGGTCCAGATTGCTTCGAGGAATATCAGCCCTCTGACGCCGCATCGCATGCATGAACCTGATTCCGTCAGCCTTGTTCGACAACTCGCCAACTCCACTTGTCACGATCCTATAGAAGGACAAGGGCTACCTGTCGTCTCGCAGTTCTCCGACGAAAATGGTGAACCAAATGGGGTGGATGCAATTGTCGCAGTGGGTGTGTTTGGCACTCACATTGGTGGTTTTCAGTCGAGTTACTGCGGGTGAGGAGGTCCCAGAACGGGTCGATTTTGCCCGGGACATCCGCCCCCTGCTTTCGAATTCCTGCTTCACGTGCCACGGTCCGGACGAGGCGACTCGGGAAGCCTTTTTCCGGTTGGACGAGCGAGCTTCGGCCGTCGACGAGGCCGGGGTGATCGTTCCGGGCGATCCGGATGCCAGCCGGGTGGTGATGCGGATCAGCGAGACGAACGAACGGATGCGTATGCCGCCGCCCGATTCGTCGCAACCGCCTTTGACGCTGGAGGAGATTGAACGGGTCCGGCGCTGGATTGCCGAGGGGGCCGAGTATCGCGAGCACTGGTCGTACACGCCGTTGATCCGGCCGGCGGTCCCCCGGGTGGAGCGCACCGAGTGGGTTCGAAACCCGATCGACGCGTTTGTGGCACGAAAGCACGAGCGACGAGGAGTGGAACCGACGTCGGAAGCCGATCGGCGGACGTGGATCCGCCGTTTGAGTTTTGATTTGACCGGGTTGCCGCCGTCCCCCGAGGATGTGGACGCGTTTATCGCGGACGATAGGCCCGATGCCTACGAACGTCTGGTCACGCGGCTGATCGACTCGGAGCATTTCGGCGAGCGGATGGCGATGTACTGGTTGGATCTGGTCCGCTACGCCGATTCGATCGGCTACCACAGCGACACGTCCCGGGAGGTGAGTTTGTATCGGGACTACGTGATCCGCTCGTTCAACGAGAACTTGCCGTTCGATCAGTTCACGATCGAACAACTGGCGGGCGACTTGCTGCCCGACGGCGGTCCGGACCAGTTAGTGGCCTCCGGTTACAACATGCTGCTGCAGACGACGGAGGAAGGGGGGGCTCAGGCTGACGAGTATTTGGCCAAGTATTCGGCCGACCGCGTACGGAATCTGTCGGATGTCTGGTTGGGTTCGACGATGGGATGTGCCGAATGCCATGACCACAAGTACGATCCGATTTCGGCCAAGGATTTCTACAGTATGGCCGCTTTCTTTGCGGACATTCAGGAGCCGGGGGTGGGCCGCCGTACGGAAACCCCCATCCTGACGCCGGAACAGGAGGCGGAGCAGCGGGAGTTGGAGGAGTTGGTGGCCGAAGTGCGGCGGCGGCTGCAAGCGGCCGAGGCGGAACCAGCGGAAGGGGAGCGAGCGGCGGGGGAAACGGCAGGTGCAGCAAGCCTTGCGGTCGGCGAGGTGGGGGAAGCGGTGGCGGGAGACGCGGCCGAGGCACCAGCGGAAGCCGCCGATTCGGACTTGGCCCCCCTGCAGGAAGAATTAGCCGCCCGCGAGAAGCAACTGGAGCAGTTCCAAGCCGCTCTGCCGCGTTCACTGATCCCCCGCTCCGGCAGTCCACGAGAAATCCGCATCCTGCCCCGAGGCGACTGGCTGGATGATTCAGGACCGGTGGTCGAACCGGCGGTCCCCGAGGCTTGGGGGGAACTGGGGGCGGACAAGAACCGTTTGACTCGGCTGGACCTGGCCCAGTGGCTGATGGACCCCGACAATCCGCTGGTAGCCCGCACGGCGGCCAATCGCTTGTGGGCGCTGGTTTTCGGCGCGGGACTCTCCCGCACACTGGAAGACCTGGGCGCCCAAGGCGAACCGCCCACCCATCCCGAACTGCTCGACTGGTTGGCCGTCGAGTATCGAGACAGCGGCTGGGACACCAAACAGTTGCTCACCCTGATGGTCACCAGCAGTACGTACCGCCAGGCGTCGTTGGCGAGTGCCGAGCTACGGCGGCGGGATCCGGACAATCGCTGGCTGGCTCGCCAGTCGTCTTACCGTCTGGACGCCGAAATGGTCCGCGACAACGCCCTGGCGGTCAGTGGCCTGCTGGTGCGGACGATCGGGGGCCCGAGTGTCAAACCGTACCAGCCGGCCGGCTACTGGGCGCATTTGAATTTCCCCAAGCGGGAATGGCCGCAGGGACAGGGCGACGATCTGTACCGCCGCGGGCTCTACACGCATTGGCAGCGATCCTTCCTGCATCCCAGCCTGATGGCCTTTGACGCGCCCAGTCGCGAGGAGTGCACGGCGCAGCGGGTGCGCTCGAACACACCGCAACAGGCGCTGGTCTTGTTGAACGACCCGACGTATGTCGAGGCGGCGCGGGCGCTGGCCGAGCGGATCGTGCGGGAGGCGGACGATTCGCCGGCCCAACGGTTGGATTTCGCTTTCCGCCAGGTGCTCGCCCGGTCGCCGGACGACGAGGAGCGGGAGGTCCTGCTGGGGTTGTTCCAGAGCCATGCGGAGCATTATCAGCAGGCTCCGGCGGCAGCCGAACAATTGTTGAACGTGGGCGACAAGCCTCGTCCCGCCGATCTGGATGCGGGAGAACTGGCCGCCTGGACGTCCGTGGCCCGCGTGCTGTTGAACTTGCCCGAAGGCATTCTCCGGTATTGAACGCACTCTGAGAATAGGAATGGTAATCGTGACCAGGAATCCGTCGCACGATCCCCGTTGGCTGCAGACTCGCCGAGCTTTTCTGGGACACGCTTCTCAAGGTTTGGGGGCGGTCGCTTTGGCGTCGTTACTGAATCCGGAATTGCTGGCGGCCCCCGCAGCCCGGGATGCCCGACGGCATTGGCCGCCCGGGCATCCTTGGCCGCCCGCCGTCCACCCCTTGCACTTCGCTCCCAAAGCGAAAGCCGTGATCTTCCTGTGCATGGCCGGTGGCCCCTCCCACCTGGAGACGCTGGACTACAAGCCAAAGTTGGCCGAGATGGATGGCCAACCAATGCCCGAATCGCTGACCCGGGGCCAGCCGATCGCCCAACTCCAGGGCAGGGAACTGCGCTGCATGGCGCCCCAGCATCCCTTCCAGCGTTACGGCCAGTCCCAACAGCAGATCTGCACCCTGTTCCCGCACATCGGCTCCGTCGCCGACGACATCTGCATCGTTCGCTCGATGCAGACCATCGCCATCAACCACGATCCGGCTCACACCTTCATGAATACCGGTACTCTCATCTCGGGGCGGCCCAGCATGGGCTCGTGGTTCCTGTACGGGCTGGGCAGCGAATGCGACAACCTGCCCGGCTTCGTGGTCCTGACCTCCGTCGGCGGCGCCCAGGACCAGCCGATCGCATCGCGACAATGGCACAGCGGCTTCCTGCCCAGCCGCTACCAGGGGGTGCCCTTCCATGCGCAGGGCGATCCGGTGCTGTACGTGCGAAACCCCGCCGGTGTCGGCGACGATCAACAGCGCGACGTCGTCGATGCCGTCCAACAGTTGAGCCAGCTTCATCAGCAGGCGGTCGATCATCCAGAGATCGCCAGCCGAATCAGCCAGTACGAGATGGCATTCCGCATGCAGACCAGCGTCCCCGAACTGACCGACGTGTCCGATGAGCCGGAGCATATTTTGGACATGTACGGCACCCAAGGCAGCGACGGCACGTTTGCCGGAAACTGTCTCCTCGCGCGCCGGTTGGTCGAACGGGGCGTCCGTTTCATCCATCTCTACCATCGCGGTTGGGACCACCACGGCAGCATCCAACAGGGCATCCAGACCACCGCGGGATTGACCGATCAAGGGACGGGAGCCTTGATCAAGGACCTGAAGCAACGCGGTCTGTTGGACAGCACCTTGGTGATCTGGGGCGGTGAGTTCGGCCGGACGCCGATGGCTCAGGGGAGTGGGCGGGACCATCACATCCGCGGTTTTTCGCTGTGGATGGCTGGCGGGGGGATCAAGCCGGGGATGACTTACGGCGCGACCGATGAACTGGGCTACCACGCCGTCGAGAACATCGTGGACGTGCATGACCTGCACGCCACCATGCTGTACCTGATGGGCATCGACCACCGGCGGCTGACCGTCCGTTTTCAGGGCCGCGACTTCCGCCTGACCGACGTCGAGGGCCACGTGGTCCACGACCTCCTGGCCTGACACCCCGCTACGGCT
>SLEY01000355.1 GCA_007124535.1 Planctomycetaceae bacterium | reverse complement strand
TGAGCCGCGATCGTGCACGCCTGATCGTGCGGCAAACCTTGGGCCATTAACTTCGATAACGGCTGTCCCTCCAAATACTCCATCACAATCAGGGGCAAACCATCTTCCTCGTCAACCGCGTAGATGGTACAGACATGGGGATGATTCAGTCGCGCCGCGGCCCGGGCTTCGCGAAACACCGCTTCCCGCGCTCCGCTGGCATTGCGCGTCAACACCTTCAACGCCACCATGCGTTCCAGACGCAGATCTCGAGCGGCGAACACGATCCCGAACGATCCGCTGCCGATCTTTCGCCGAATCCGGTAGTGGCCGAGAATACTGCCCGGGCGGAGCAAACGTTCCACATCGATGGTGCCGTCGGCCGATGTCCAGCCGGCGGGGCAGAGCCCCCCGGTCTGCAAAGCATCCAATACCCGCAACACCTCTTCGGCGTTTCGACCCACACTCAGATGGTGCATGACGGCATAGGTCAGCGTGCCCTCCGGGTCGATCAAGAACAAGCCACGGATCGCCACCCGTTTCTCCGCTTCCCAAGTCCCGTAGGCACGCGCCGCCACACCCTCGGGATCCGATGCCAGCGGGTACTGCAACGGGCCCAAACCACCTGCCTGCGGAGGGGTTTCCATCCATTCCCGGTGCATCTCGATCGGATCGACGCTGACCCCCAACATTTCGCAATTGCGTTTTCGAAAATCCGACCACCGCGCGCTGAACGTCGTCAACTCGGTCGGACACACAAACGAGAAATCCCGCGGATAGAAGAACAGGGCCAACCAGCGGCCCCGGTAATCACGCAACGAAACCCGGCTGGGCTCCGCTTGATCCGAGCGAACCGATAGCAGCGAGAAATTCGGCGCCGGTTGACCGATCTTAGCATTTCCCATCACAGTCTTTCCAAGGTTCCCATCCAATTCATGGTCCAAGTGGCCACCATGAAGTACAGCAACAATCCCAACACGTCGGCCACCGTGGTGATCAGCGGGCTGCTGGCCACCGCGGGATCGAATCGCAGACGCGAGAGAACGAACGGCAGCAGCACGCCCAGCAAGTTGGCGCTCAATACGATGCACAACATCGAGATGCCCACGATCATCCCCACGTCGAATCCGCCGCGAAACAAGGCGAGAAAGAAACTGGCCACCGCCATCGTCACTCCCAGAGACAGGCCGACACTCAGCTCTTTCAACACAATCCCCACCAATTGCTTCGGATCCACCTCGTCGGTCGCCAAAGCCCGCACGATCAGGGTGGCTGCCTGGGAACCGGTGTTACCGCCGCTATCGATCAGCAGGGGCAAAAAGAACGCCAAGGCAATGACCGAATGCAGCACCTCTTCGTACGCCTCGATCACCCCGGACGAGAGCAGGCTGACAAACACCAGCATCAACAGCCAGCCCACGCGGCGGCGGTACAACGACCAAATACCGCTTTGCCCATAGCCGCGAATCAAAGGCGTAACCGCGGCCGCCAAATGAAAGTCCTCCGTCGCCTCCGCTTCCATCACGTCCGCGACATCGTCGTGCGTCACGATCCCCATCAGACGATTCTGATCGTCCACGACCGGAATCGCCAGAAAATCGTATTTCGCCAACTCCTGGGCCACTTCCTCGCGGTCTTGTTCCACCCGGACGGAGACGACGTCCGGCTGCATGATATCGCGTACCAGCGCGTTCGGACGGGCCAGGATCAGGTCCTGCAACGACACAAATCCCACCAAATGGCGTTCCGCATCCAACACGTACACATAATAGATCGTCTCGGCATTCGGAGCCTGGCGCCGCAACAACGAAAGGGCCTCGCTCACCGTCGTATCGGCCGGCAGCGAAGCGTAATCGGTCGTCATCACCGCCCCCGCCGTGTACTCGGGATACGACATCAGCTTGCGGATGTCCTCGCGGTCCGCTCGAGCCACCAGGGGAAGCAGGTTCTCTACCACCTCTTCGTCCAACTGCTTCAACAGATCGACACGGTCATCGTGCGACATCGCTTCCAGCAGACTGGACATCCGCTCGCGACCAACGTCGCTGACCAGTTCCTCCTGGTTTTCCGGCGGATAGAAGCTGAATACTTCGGCCTGCCGTTCAAGTGGGGCGTAGCTGAGCAGTTGCCAGGTTTCATCGACATCCAGCCCTTCCGAGAATTCCGCAATCGAAGCGGGATGCATATCACCCATCAGTTCGGTCAGTGTTTCCGTGTTCCCCTCGGACAACAGCTCGCGAAACTCGGGAAGCAGCAACGGATTAGGCATGAATCACCTTAAGTTCTTGTGCATTCGGATACGGATACGGCCCTATTGTACCCGTCCCGCAAGCGTTCTTCGAGTCCCGCCTCCGACATCAACGCGGCCGCAGTCGGGACGCAAAACCGTCCCGGGGCGGCAGAACCGGAGAATCGGTCGCGCACCCGGTCCGCAGCTGCGCACGCACCAGCGGTTCGCCCGCGCATGAGCCAGAAAATTACAGCTCAGAAAGGGGGTTCATCTCCAAACCGGCCGCCCCCGCTAGAACGGATCGATGTGCACCGTCAGGTGACCGGCGTTGTCATGCAACTCCGCAGCCGATTCATTGATCCGCAGATACAACGTGCCGGGTGACTGCGGTTCCCACACGCGAGACAAACCGAGGGGCTTGGGGCGAGTCAAGGGCGACACCCCGGATAGGGGTTGTGTTTCATCGCGAATCGCTCCCAACAGCATGCCCAGCGGACGCCCCTGATGGTAGCGAATGGTCACCCCCCCCGGTTCGCACCACCAGATTTCCGAGGTTTCCGCCACCTGATAGCGACCTTCGGCCACGATCTCGTATCGCTTGCCGGCCTCCAAACGAAAACCGGTGGATTGCCAACCGCGGGCTGCGTCGATCGTGACGCGGGCTCCGCTGGACGGAAGCGGCTGAACCGGTTGCCGTTGAATGGCCGCCCGCTCCAGATCGTAACCGTAATCCAGATCCATCACAAAGACCTGCCACTGTTCGTTCAGATCGGGCCAGTCGTCCGCCAGTTCCTGGCGGAAGGCGGCCGTAAAATCCGGCTGACCCAGCCGCGCCCCCAAAGCCCGGAAACGCGAACGATACTCCGGATGATTGTCCAAGAATTCAGCAAATGCCCAGCACCAGCCGTAAGGCGAATTGTCCAGATGCGCCTGGGGGCCATAGTTCATGATCCCCGACGGCATCATCCCCTGCCCCGCTGCCAAATCGTCCTGGACAATCCGAATCCGTCCCCAACCCGGGGTCTCCTTCCGGTCGCGCGGCAGGTAACGCAACGTCAGCTGCCCATCTTGCCAGAGGTGCGTTCCAAATAACTCGGCCATCCCCTCGGCATACCAGGGCGGTCCCAGATCGCCCAAAATCTGGCACATGAAGGCATGCGTGCCCTCATGCAGGAACAAATGCCGACGATAGTAGTCCTCCGTCTGGTCATACACCCACATGTACCGCCCCAACTGGTACCCGTTGCGGAAGGGAGGGAGTTCCTCGGGAAACAAACCGACCGATTCGAACCGCGGCCGATCCTCGATCAAGAAACACGTCATATGCCAGTCCGCCAGCTGGTCCAGGTCCACCTCAAAGTAGGAGGCCCACTGGGGGACGGCCAGATCGAAAATCTCCGGAAGCTCGTCGACGGCCGCCTGCTCCACCAAATCGGTGTACAACGTCAGGTGCTGGCTGGTCAGCTTGCGTATGCCCGCCGTCGCGACCCGTGCGTCGTCGATCTCCAACGCGGGAGCTTGGCGACCTTCAGACGGCACGAACGGTGCCCCGGTCCAAGGCTCTCCGTCCTCTTCGAGAAGATCCGCCAGGCTCCGCGGCCGTTGCTTGCCGGAACTCGTCTCGCCGGAACTCGCCGAATCGTCTGCTCGAGACGATGCGTCCGGAGGTCCCACCTTGCCCTCCACCCGCTCCGCTCCTGGAGGGGGTTCCAAGCGTTCCCCGGCATCCGCAGGCGGGGACGCGTCCGCCAAGCGTTCCGCTGGCTCGGCAACGGACGGTGAACCGTTCGTCGGCGGCGCGGTGTCGGGCGGCGCACCCGAACACCCCACGACAGCGGCCAGTAACCCGCCGGCGGTTACCAGGGCCCCCAAGAATTTCGGTAAAGATTCAACAGAACCAGAACAAACCACGGCACCTGACCATCACGCGGTGGGAGCGGATGGGATGATTTCCAGTGGAGGCGGCGGGAATCGAACCCGCGTCCCGTGATATTTCCATGCCCGCTTCTACGTGCGTAGTCGCCCGTTGAATTTCGCCTTCCGAGTCCCCAGACGACACGGTCCCCGAAAGAC
>SLEY01000488.1 GCA_007124535.1 Planctomycetaceae bacterium | reverse complement strand
TTTGACTACCTCCTGGTGAAAATCGCCGTAGGGGAAGCCGTTCAGGGTGAAGGGGACCAGTCCCACGTCGCGCAGCCAGTGGGCGAACGGTTCGACCAAATCCTGTTCGCGCAGATCGCTGGCGGCTTCGGCCGACAGCCACAGGCCGATTCCCATGGGGGCCTTGCCGCAGATCTGCTCCTTGACCGCCAGTGCAAAGCGTTCCAGATTGGCTCGGGTGGCCAGCAGATCGGGTCCGGCATGCACATTCGTACAATAGCCGATGGCGGTGGGTGGGGTGTGTTTGGAAACCGCGGTGTCACATTTCATGTCAGCAGCTTAGAATAACAGGGGCGAGGCGCCCGGTCGGCGGACGGAGCGTCGAGTGTGCGGACGATGAGCACGCCTCGGCGGTGGCCGCCGGCCCTATTTTGACATGATTCCCCTGCGTAAGACAAGGCAGCGGTTCGGTTCCCGAGTGGATTGGGTCGCGGCCGCGAGGTGAAGTTTGTGAAAACAGTGAACTTGGATGAACTTCTGGAAGATTTCGAATTCCTGACCGACTGGCGGGACCGTTATCAATATATTATCGAGCTGGGGGACGAGTTGCCTCCGATGCCTGAACATTTGAAGACCGAGGACACGCGGGTCCAGGGCTGTGTGAGCAACGTCTGGCTCGTACCGGAGGTTCGGGGGGAATCTCCGCCGACGCTGCATTTCCTGGCCGACAGCGACTCGCAAATCGTTCGCGGCTTGGTGGCGATCTTGGTGATGTTGTGTTCGGATCGCACGGCGGACGAGATTTGCCAGTTGGATCTGAAGGGCATCTTTGATCGGCTTGAGTTGCGGCGGCATCTGAGCCGTTCTCGCAGCAACGGGTTTTACGCCATGATCCGTCGGATCAAGGGGATTGCGGAGCGGCAATCTCAGGGGCAGGCGATTGATGAACGCGTCTCCGGGAACTAGTCGGAAGCAGCGGGGGACGCGGCGTTTGCGAGCGGTTCGTCAATCCGCCGATCCGCAGGGGGACGTCTCGTCCCGTGCGTTGTCGGCAGCGTGCTCCGTTGGGCGGACGAAGTGGTTTCTGGCCGTGGTGGTGTCGGCGGGTTTGGCATCCGGCGCGATGTGGGGGTTGTTGTCCCAGCGGGGCCCGAAGGTGTACGGATTCGAGATCGTGGATACCTATCCGCACGATCCCGAGGCTTTTACTCAGGGCTTGGTTTTCGAAGACGGCCACCTTTACGAGAGCACGGGGAAGTATGGGGAATCCTCGTTGCGGCGTGTCGAGCTGGAGACGGGACGGGTGGTCCAATCCCACCAATTAGCCAGGCAGTTGTTTGGCGAGGGGATCACCATTTGGAATGATCGGATTTACCAATTGACGTGGCGCGAGGGCATCGCCATCGTCTATGATCGCGACACGTTCGAAGAACGGCGACGGTTCCGTTATCGGGGCGAGGGTTGGGGCCTGACCCATGACGGGACGCATTTGATCATGAGCGACGGTTCGGCCACCCTCCAGTTCCGTCATCCGGAGACTTTTCGCGTGATGCGGCGGTTACTGGTGCACAGCCAGGGTCGGCGGGTGGATCAGTTGAACGAGTTGCAGTACATCCGGGGGGAGATTTTCGCCAATATATTTTACCGGGACTATTTGGCCCGGATCTGTCCGCGGACGGGCGAAGTGACCGGCTGGATCGATCTCCGCACGCTCTGGCCTCACCGAGAGGACCGTGAGGCGGTGTTGAACGGCATTGCCTGGGATGCGGAGGCGAATCGGTTGTTTGTCACCGGCAAGAACTGGCCCTTTTTGTTTCATATTCGCCTCACCTCCGGACGGACACCAGGGCTTCGCGCGGGTGGTTCACGCGGTCCACATTAGGCGAATTCGTCCCGTTAATGGGTCAAGGTCAGCTCATCAGAGGGTTTCTGGTTTTCCGAACGGGTGGACTTTCTGCGAAACCGCGACGAAAGGGGTTCGCAGAAGTCGAGCTTGACGTAGATTGTCGATTCCGTAGAATGTAGCTAACAGCCGTTGGGGGCTTGACACGCCCGGTGTCTGGGCTTTCCATTATAAGTGCGAACCTACCAACTTTTTGACCCACCTACGAAATGTCTCTCGGCTCACGGCAAGACGAATCCGGGCCGGAGTCCATATTCTGTGAAAGAACGGGGAGACGGAGTTCCCGACACCTATTGGTCGCCTGTTGGCGGAACCATGGGCCTGCCTCCCGAAGCCTGCCTTTTTTTCGAGTTGCACACGCTATGATCGTTGCACAAAAGTCACTACGAGGGACTGCTCTGAATCCGCGCCAATTGGAGATGGTGCGGCGTGCCCACGAATCGGGCGATACTTTGGATGCCGTATCGTTGGAGCTGGAATACGCCTCGGTGGAGGAGTTGCAGCGGGCGGTCGGCAAGGCCTTGGGGATGGACTATGTGGATTTGACCAGTGTCGAGGTGGATTTAGCCGCTCTGCAGGGGTTCCCGTTGCGACTGATCCACCGGTATGGGGTCTTTCCGTTGGGTCTGCGTGATCGCTGCCTAGTTGTGGCGACCAGTAATCCGTTTGATTTGGCGGCTTTGGACGCGGTCAGTGCCGCGGTTCGCCGGAGTGTCCTGCCGGTGGTGGTCTTGCCGGACGAACTGGCTCGACTGATCAAGACCCATTTGGGGGTCGGCGCCGAGACGATCGACGACTTGGTGGCCAACCGCGAGGAGCAGAACGGCAAGGTCGAGATCCTGGAGGAGGTGGACTGGGACCGGGCCGAGGGCGGCGAGATGGCCCAGGAGGCTTCGGTCGTGCGGTTGGTCAACGAGATCCTCTGGGAGGCGGTGGAGTCGCGGGCCAGCGATATTCACTTGGAGGCCCAGGCGGACGGCATGAAGATCCGTTACCGGGTCGACGGCGTACTCCAGACCCAGCCGGCTCCCCCGCAGATCAACCGCTTTCAGGCGGCCATCATCAGTCGCCTGAAGATCATGGCGCGGATGAACATTGCGGAAAAACGGGTCCCTCAAGACGGGCGGATCAAGCTGCGGGTCGCTCGCCGCGAGATCGACATCCGCGTCTCCATGATCCCCATGTTGCACGGCGAAGGCATTGTCATGCGAATTCTGGACAAGGACCGCATGAACTTTTCGTTGCGGGGCCTGGGGATGGAGAAAGGGATTTATGGCCAGTTCAATCGCTTGATCAAGCAGCCGCACGGAATCATTTTGGTGACCGGTCCGACCGGCTCCGGGAAGACGACCACTTTGTACAGTGCGTTGAGCGAGATCAAGGACGACCGGACCAAGATCATCACCACGGAGGATCCGATTGAATACCAATTGGAGGGCATCAATCAGATTCAGGTGCATTCCAAGGTCGGTTTGACGTTTGCGGCCAGTTTGCGGAGCATTTTGCGGCATGACCCGGACGTGGTGCTGGTGGGGGAAATCCGGGATTTGGAGACGGCGGAGAACGCGGTTCAAGCGTCGCTGACGGGACACTTGGTGTTCAGTACCTTGCACACCAACGATGCGGCGGGGGCGTTCATGCGATTGATGGACATGGGCGTCGAGCCGTTTTTGGTGAGCAGTACGGTCGAGGGCATTTTGGCTCAGCGTCTGGTACGGACTTTGTGTGACGATTGCAGCGAGTCCTTTGTGCCGGACCCGGAGGAGTTGCCGGAGGATTTTCCGATTCAGGCTTTGCAGTCCAATGGCCGCGAGATCCAGCGGGCGGTTGGTTGCCGCCATTGCCGGGGCACCGGATACCGAGGGCGTGCCGGTATTTACGAGTTATTGGCGACAGGGGACGAGGTTCGCCGGTTGGCGGCGGAGCGGGCTCCGACGAACCTGGTGAAACAGGCCGCGATGCAAGCGGGGATGCGCACGCTTCGGCAGGATGGTTGGCGAAAGGTTCTTCGCGGCGAGACGACGGTCGATGAAGTGCTACGGGTCACGAAGACCGACTGAGAGTTGATCGATCATGCCACAATTTGCCTATACGGCCCGCACCCTGGATGGCCAGGACATCAACGGGACGATAACGGCGGGGAACAAACGCGAAACGCTCAAGGCGTTGGCCGAGCGGTCCCTGTTTCCCCTTCACGTGGCCGAAAAGCGCGCGGTCGAATGGGGTGGGAAACGGCGGATCAAGATGCCGGTGCTGGTGTCCTCGCTGACCCAACTGGCCGATCTGCTTCAGAACGGTGTGGCGTTGCTGGATTCGCTGTCGATTCTGGCTTCGCAATGCCCGCATCCGGCGATGGCCGAGGTGTTGGGGGATGTGCGGGATCAGGTGGCCGAGGGGATGCCTCTGGA
>SLEY01000082.1 GCA_007124535.1 Planctomycetaceae bacterium | reverse complement strand
TCCTGGGCGTGACCCTTTGCCTGACGTGCGCCGCTTTCCAAGTCTCCAACAATCTGGCGGTGGTCATGACGGTAGGGGCCTTGGTGCCCGAAACGGTTCGCGACTGGGTCACGCCGTTGGCTTTGGTCACCCTGAACGTCGTGCTGATCTACTTTCTCTTCTCGGCGCGCGAGGTCTATCAAGCGATCGAGCGGGTGATGAAGGTGATGGTCGGCGTGGTGCTGGTGTCGTTCTTGTTCAATTTGCTCGTGGCACGGCCGGATTATCTGGCGGTGCTGTCCGGGATCATCCCGCAGTTTCCCGAGGGGCTGGAATTTGGAATCCCCCAGCGTGTGGGTGACAGCATCGAGGATCCGCTGATCCTGATCGCATCGCTGGTCGGCACCACGTTCTCGGTCGCCGGCGCTTTCTTCCAGAGCAATCTGGTGGGAGAGAAGGGATGGACCGGCGAGGACTACGACCGCAGCATCGGGGATGCCCTGACCGGAGTCGGCGTCCTGACCTTGGTCAGCATGGTCATCATGATCACGGCGGGTACGGTGATTTTGGGCAAGCCGGCCGACAACATCGGGGATCTGGCGTTGACTTTGCAACCTTTGTTAGGCCCCACGGCGTTTGCCGTCTTTTGTGTGGGGCTGTTTGCCGTGGCCATGAATCCGTTCCTGATCAACGCCATGATCGGGGGAACGATCCTGGCGGACGGAGCGGGAACGCCCGCGAAGTTGAGTGATTTCTGGCCGCGGATGCTGACCGTGCTGGTGCTGTTGTCGGCCATGGCGGTGGCGCTGGTGGCGCTGTTCACGGGGGACGAACCCCAACCGCCGGTCAATCTGATGATTTTTGCCCAGGCGATGACCGTGTTGGGCAACCCGTTGATGGCCGGCGCCATGCTGTATTTGGCCAATCGCTCGGAAGTGATGGGCGAGCGGCGGAATCGCACGGCCACGAATCTGTTGGGCGGCATCGGTTTTGTGGTCGTCCTGTTGCTGGCGGTCCGCGTCTTATGGCGGGTGATCCTGCAGTTGATCTGACGCTTGACCCACGCGGCGCAGCGCGCGAATAATAGGGAAAGGCTTGGCGGAGTCCTTGGCCTCGAATTTCCATCGCGGGAGGCGACCAGATGTCGGAGCGTATCCCCCTATGTGAAGTGGAATTTTTTGGTGGTCCGCAGGATGGCCACGTGGAACCGGTTTATGTTTCGCCCGCGCCGGTGGTGGTGATTGCCCAATCCCCGCCGGCGGACCGCGCCCCGCTGTTTTCCCTGAGAAGGTGGCTGCGATGGTTGCTGCCGAAGACCGTTCGCTGCTACACGTATCGGCTGGTGGGGCGAGACGGAGCCTGGCGGTACGAGCACACCGAAACCCACGTCGTGCGGCGTTCGGAACTCGAACGGCTGGACGGAGGTGTCGGCGGACTCTCGAACCAGCGTTTACGCTCGTAGGGCATGGGCACAGGTTCGGGAGTCGTTTTCGACCACACGGCTGGCCATCGGGCGGGTCGGCAACTTGAAAACCACCCTCAACCCGGGAACATCATGCCGGTTCAACCGGCTGGTTCCAACCCGGCCACGCGCGCGGTTTCTGCGAAACCGCGCAGCCCTGCCGAGGCGCCCAGTGCGGTCACACAGCAGGCGCCGGTAGCCGCCGCCAGACGGCTGGCCGCCCCGATATCCAAACCTCGCAGCAACCCGCACAGCAATCCGGCGTAAAACGCATCGCCCGCCCCGGTTGTGTCGACCACGTCTCCCGGCGGCGCCACGGTGGCCACCGGCAGCAATTCGCCAGGCGACGGGCTGAGCAGTGCCCCTTGGGACCCCAGTTTGATTCCCAACAGACCGGGCGCGCCACAGTCGCGATACACTTGCAGAATCTGTTCGGGTTCCTGACATCCAGTTTGGTGCTGGGCCTCAGCCAAACTGGGAACATATACGTCCAAATGGGGCAGGATCCGATCCAGTGGTTGCAACCCCCCGCCGCTGCCGGCCGCGTCCAGGGCGGTGCGGCAACCGGTTTGGCGAATGGCGGCGAAAATCTCCGGCAGGTCGGGTTCCAAAAGGGGCATCAATGAATAGTAGCCCAGCAACATGAGCCGGCTGCGGGCGAAGAGGTCCAGGTGGTTCAAGAACGTCGCCTTGTCCATCCGTTTGGGGGCCCCGACGCAGTGGGCAAAGCTCCGTTCACCCGTGCTGTCCACCAGCACCGCCGTCGTGCTGGTCGCGCCGTCGGGCAAGGTGATCAGGGATTGCACGTCCACGCCTTCCTGCCCCAGTCGCTTGCGGATCATTTCGGCCCAATCATCGGGCCCGACATAGCTGAAGGCGGCGACCTTCTGCCCGAGTCGGGCGAGGGCGATTCCGGCATTGGAGACGATGCCGCCCGTCGTCACCTCGACCGGATCCGTTTCCAGCAGCCTTCCGCCTCCGATGGGTTCTTCCAAAGGCACCGGACGAACGAGGATATCGACGACACAGGAACCGCACAGCACACAGTCGATGGACTTCTCCCCGGAGTTTTCGTGGGGGATTTCCCTCGGGAAACCAGCAAGTCGTGCGGGCGATCGAGATTCCATGAGATGTTCTCCACAAGGTTGACTGTCTTGCCTATTTGGCCAGCAGGTGTTCGAGCACGGCCATTTCCAGCGCTTCGTAATTGCGGTCCGCAACGCACTGCTGTTGAATCTCTTGCGGGAAGGTGCGGACTTTGTCGACCAGCGTCAGGAACACCGCTCGGCTATTCTGCAGGTGCAGGTGCGCCTGTTCGACCTTCTGCGTCCGCATCGCCTTGACGTCCAAGCCGACGAAGCGCCCGGTTTGGGCGTAGCCTCCCAATTCGAGCATGCGGACCTGATTGAAGGCGCAGCGCAGGTTCACCGAGCCGAAGGATTTGTCCTGGTCGAACTTCAGTCCATTTTGATCGTTCAGATGGACGCTCCACAATTTGTCGTGGGCGAGTGCAAACCCCATTTCGTCGGCCGGATCCAGGCCGGCCAGCAAGGCATGGGCCGATTCGATCAATCCTCCGACCCGGCGGGGGTCGCAGGTTTGGTAGGACATCGCCACGGCATGGCCGATCGTCGGCACGTAGGCCTGGTCCATCGGCTCATTCGGCTTGGGTTCGATCGCCAGCTCGATTTGGGGGGAATGCTCGAGCAACTGATTCAAGGCATCTCGCAAGTGATGGTACGCTTCGATGGCGTTTTTCGACTCGCGGATGTATGTGCCCTCGCGTGCCAGCCAGAGCACCATCAGGTTGGTTCCCAGCAAATTGGCAATATCGATGGCTCGTTTGCTCCGTTCGATCGCCCAGCGGCGTGCGGCGGGGTCGTTGGCCGTGTATCCGCCATCGACGCCCAGGGGCGTCTCCCATAACCGTGGGGCGACAAACTCGGCGACCAGTCCCTGGTCGTCCAGCAGCTTCTTCATTGCGGACGCCTCTTTCTGGATCTGGTCGAAGCTCTTCTCTTCCACATTCGCCACGGCGTCATCATCATGGAACTGGACGCCCTCGAACCCCATTTGGCGGTACAGGCCCAGTTTCTGGCCGAATTCGACCGTCGCACGGACGGGGGGACCGAAGGGATCCGCTCCTTCGTGGATATTCCAGGGGCCGAACGAAAAACGATAGTCCGCCATGGCAAACTCCTTCTGGTGAATCGAATACCGGAAAAAAGCGGCATCACAACCGCAATCCCGCAGCCCCAGCATACGGGCTTTCCGATCGCTTCGCAACTTGCCTTGACGGCAAAGCCCCCAGCCTCTATCGTCTGGTCTGCTGGAAGCGGTTTCGCGCACGGCGTTTCCCTTCCAGCGGGCGGAAAGGCATGCACGGACGTATGCTCCCGCCGCCCCGAGATCGCATTCTCTTGTCGATGGAGTCGCCAGGGCATGATGCCGCTCTTCTCGCCTTGTGGTTTGGCACGCCGGTTGGCCGGATCGCTGACGCTGGCCACCCTGCTGCTGTCCGGCTGTACGACGGCCCTGTTCCGCGCGCGCAGCCATGACGAAGGGATCGAAGTCCAGGAGTTGGCATCCGACCCGGAAGACGGAGTGCGTCTGGTTCGCGAGTTCACCGCTCCTTGGGGCACGAATTTTACTACCTTGGAGAGCGTCGCCCTGGTGACCGGATTGAATCGAACCGGTTCCGACCCTCCGCCTTCCGCCCAACGACAGACGTTGATCAGCGAGATGCAGACGCATGACGTCAAGAGCCCCAACTATATCCTGGCATCTCCCGATACCTCGTTAGTGCTTGTGCGTGCCTTCCTTCCCCCGGGGGTTCGTCGTGGGGACCGGATCGATGTCGAGGTGCGAGTTCCGGGTCGATCGGAGACCACCAGTCTCCGCGATGGCTGGTTGATGCAAACTCGCTTGCGGGAGGTTGCGGTGCTGGACAATGCCCTGCGCACGGGGCGAGTCGAGGCCCTGGCGGAGGGGCCAGTGATCTACGACGCGGCGTTCGACGGCACGGACGATCCGGTCCGGCAGGTGCGAGGCCGCGTATTGGGAGGGACCACCGCGATGACCTCCCGGAAAATGGGGCTCATGGTCCGTTCCGAGAACCATTCGATCCGCACCTCGACCCTAGTCGCTGCCTCCATCAACGCCCGCTTTTATACCTATGATCGAAGCGTAAAGAAGGGGGTGGCAACTCCGAAAAGAGACAATTACATCGAGCTGGCCGTGCATCCGCGATACCAGGATAACTTGGGGCGCTACATGCGCGTCGTGCGCAGCATCGCGATTCGCGAATCGGCAGCAGCTCGCGTGGACCGGTTGGAACGGCTGAAGGAGAGGTTGCACGACCCCAGCACCGCGGCGGGTGCGGCCTTGCAGCTGGAAGCCATCGGCCGCGAGGCCAATGGCGTGTTGCAACAGGGCTTGCGTTCCCCCGATCCGGAGGTGCGTTTCTTTGCGGCCGAAGCCTTAGCGTATCTGAACGACCAGTCGGCGGCGGAAACGCTGGGCCAGACCGCTCGAGAGAATCACAGCTTGCGCTGGCACGCCATCACGGCGCTGTCCGCGATGCAGCATGCCAGTGCCCACGACGAACTGAGCCGGTTGCTTCATGTGGAGAGTGCCGAGACGCGTTACGCCGCATTCGTAGCCCTTCATTCGAGGAATCCGATGGACTCCTTAGTGCGGGGAAAACTGTTGGATGGTTTGTTCATGGTGCATCGCGTGGAGAGTCATGGCAGCCCGTTGATCCATCTTTCCCGTTCGCGGCGGGCGGAGATTGTCATTTTTGGTCAGGACGTCACCCTGCGCCCCCCCACCTTCCTTTATGCAGGCGACCAGATTATGCTGAAGGGCGACGATCAGGGTCGCATCCAGGTCACGCGTTTCGTATCGCAGGAGGACGATCAGCGGATTGTCTGCTCGCCGCAACTGGGCGAGGTGATCGAGGCGATTGTGGAATTGGGCGGTGGCTATGCGGACGTGATCCACTTCCTGCAGGAGGCGCGGGAAGCGAACGACTTGGACGCCCGGATTGTGGTAGACGCCCTGCCGAGCGGCGGGCGGGCTTACCGCCGCAGTACGGGCGAGGACGCCTCCAAGGAGGATCGCGACGCGGTCCAACCGGGCTGGACCAGTCCGTTACCGGATTTGTTTAAGAATCCACCCTCCGATGGGGATGAGGAAACGGACCAGGACGTCCGGTTCGACGTGGCGGCGCCGGAACCTCCCGCGCGCAGCTGGCGGAGCCGGTTGGGCAGTTGGTTTGCAGGTGAGTGAGCGGTCGCGGCACGGATTGGCTGGCGGCTCCCCACGAATCGGTAGGGATTTCCTCGGACGGCGTCGGCAGCGAATATGCTCAAAGCACTAGAACTGATCGGCTTTAAGAGCTTTGCAGAGCGGACACGGTTCGAGTTTCCCGAGGGCATCACCGTGGTGGTGGGCCCGAACGGGTCCGGCAAGTCGAATATCGTGGACGGCATCAAATGGGTGCTGGGCGAGCAGAGTGCCAAGAGCCTGCGCGGCAAGGACATGGCCGATGTGATCTTCAAGGGCACGGGCACCAACGGCCGCAAGCCGTTGAATACGGCCGAAGCGACCCTGATCTTCGACAACACCCAGGCCGTGCTGCCGATCGATGCTCCCGAGGTCCACATCACGCGGCGGGTCTACCGCAGCGGTGAGGGCGAGTACCTGATCAATGGCAAACCCTGCCGGTTGAAGGACATTCGCGACATGTGCCGGGGAACCGGCGTGGGGGTCGATGCTTACAGTCTGATCGAGCAGGGCAAGGTGGATCGGCTGCTGCAGGCCAGTCCCAAGGACCGCCGGGCGATTTTCGAAGAGGCGGCCGGCATCAGCCGTTTCAAGGCGAAGAAGTTGGAAGCGCAGCGCCGGCTGGAGCGTGTCGAGCAGAATCTGTTGCGCTTGTCGGACATTGTCGAGGAGGTGGAGAGCCGTTTGCGCAGTGTCCGCGCTCAGGCGTCCAAGGCGGAGCGTTACCGCGAATACAGCCAGCGACTGCAGGATCTGCGGACCCAGGTGGGCTACTCCGACTGGAGGCGATTATCTGATAAACTGGAGGGGATTCAGGAGCAGCGGCAGGCGCTGGCGGAGCAGATCGAGCGGGAGGGGGGCGAGTTAGACGAGTTGGATACGAGGGGGCGTCAGGCCGAGCAAGCGGCGGACGAGGTGGCGGAGGCGCTGCGGCGGCACGAAGCGGCCCTGGCCGAAAACCGGGCCCAAATTGCTTCCCGCCAATCGAATCTGGTGAACCTTCGCCGACGGCATCAGGAGTTCGTCGAGCAGGCCCAGCGGCACCGCCAGCAACTGTGGGCCATGAGCGGCCGGGCCGACAATCTGGCTCAGCGGCTGAAGGAGTTGGTTGTCGAGTTGCAGCGGGCGGAAGCGGAATACGGCTCGGTTCGTGGCCGGCTGGAGACCCGGGAGCGGGAGATTGCCGATCTGTCCGAGCGGAGCGAGGCCATGCGGCAGGCCAGCCAGCAGCGGCGGGCGGATTACTTCGAACAAATGCGGGTGGCCGCCGCGCTGGGGAATCAGATCAGCCGCCTGGAATCCCAGGTCAGCGGGGCTCGCTCGGCGGTCGAACGGATTGGCGACAAGCTGGAGGAGTGGGACCAGCAGACGCGCGAGGACGCTCGGGAGTTGGAGCAGTCGCGGGTCGAGGAGGCGCGCCTGGACAAACAGGCGACGGAGCAAGCGGGGGTACTCGAGGCGGCCGACCTGGAGATGGCGGAAACCCGCCGCATTCTGGCTCGGCGGCAACAGGAAACGGCCATTCTCCAAGGCCAGCACACGGCCGCTCGCCAGCGTGCCCAGATGCTGGAGGATTTGCACCGCCAGCAGGCCGGTTTGAGTTGTGGCGTGCAGCAGTTATTGGCCGAGGCCGAACCGCTGGCCGGCGAGGGCGAGGACTGGGTGCATGGCGTGGTGGCCGATCTGGTCGAAGCCGGCGTCGAGATCGCCCCCTTGATCGACATCGCTCTGGGCGAAACGGCCCAGCACGTGGTCTTGTCGGGCGATTCGCTGCTGCGGTATGTGGAGAGCGAGCGGTTTGAACCCCGAGGCCGAGTGGGGATCATCCGTTTGGAGAGTTTTTCCCACACGCCCGGCGCCGGCTCCGTCTCGGGATGGGTACCCCGCGGGGACCTGAAAGGACGCCCCGGAGTGATCGGGCGGGCCGACCGCCTGGTCCGCCATGCCACGGCGTATCGCGGTCTGATCCATCATCTGTTGGGCGATACCTGGCTGGTCGACCAGTTGGCCGACGCCCGAGCGCTCAGCCGGACTGCCGGACGGGGGATGCGATTCGTCACCACGCGGCGGCAGTTGATCGAACGGGACGGGACGCTGATCATCGGTCCGCCCCAATCGGACAGCGGGCTGGTTTCGCGGCGCAGCGAACTGCGAGCGCTGCAGCAGGAGATTGTGGACAAGCATCAGCGGATCCGGCAATTCCTGGCGGAGACCACCCGGTTGCAGGAGAACTTGGATCGCCAGGACCGCCAGCGGCAGTTGGCATCGGCGACGCACAAGCAAGTGACCGCCGCCTTGGCGGATCAGCGAGTCCGGACGCGGACGCTGCAAGACCGCCATGACCGGGACCAGCGTCAGCGCGACTCGCTGGCCGCCGAATGGCAAGCGGCCCGGGACAAATCGGAGTCGGCGGCGGCCCAGTTGGAACCCACGAAGCAGAAGTTGACTGCGGTCGAAGAGGGCATCCGGGAACTGGACCGCCGGATTCTGGAAGACGACCGCCAGATCCAGGACCTGGAGCAGCAGTTGCGCGAGGCCAGCAGTCAGGCGACGTTGGCCAAAGTGGAACTGGCCCGCAGCGAGCAGCGGCTGGAGAGTTTGCAGGCGCAGCAGGCTCAGTCGCAAACCGACCACCAGGAGCGGAGCCGGACGATCGCGGAGACCCGTGCCCATCGGGATCAGGCTTGGCGTCAGGGCGAGCAAGCGGAATTGGACAGCCTGCATGTGACGTCGGAACTGGCCCTGTTGTATTTGAGCAAAGAGTCGTTGGCTCGGCAGGTGCAGGAGTCCCATTCGCGGCGGCTTACGCTGAATGCCCAGCGCAGCGAATTGGTCGCGGCTCGGGACCGGGTGCGGAGCGGCCTGCGGGGTTTGGAGGCGGAACAGCACCGTTTGGATCTGGCGGCGGGCGAGCTTCAGCACGAGCGGCAGACGCTGGCCGAGCGGCTGCGGGAGGACTATGGCATCGAGATCGCCGAGATCTCGCGACTGGAAACGGCGGAGCAGCAGCAGCAGCGAGACGAGGTCGAAGGGGAGATCGCCGACCTGCGGCGGCGGATCCACCGTATCGGCGCGGTGAATCTGGAGGCCCTTGACGAGATCGACGACCTGCAGGCGCGTTACGATTCGCTTTCCGGCCAATACGGCGATCTGACGCAGGCCAAAGAATCGTTGGAGCGGATCATTCACAAGATCAATGCCGACAGCCGCCGCTTGTTCGTGGAGACGCTGGAAGCGATCCGCAACAATTTCCAGCAGCTGTACCGCCGGGCATTCGGTGGCGGCCGAGCCGATCTGGTGATGGAGGAGAACGCGGACGTGCTGGAATGCGGGATCGACATCCTGGCCACGCCGCCGGGCAAGCCCTCGTTCAACAATTCGCTGCTCAGCGGCGGCGAGAAGGCGCTGACCGCCGTGGCCTTGCTGCTGGCCATCTTCCAATTCCGACCCAGCCCGTTCTGTATCTTGGACGAGGTCGATGCGCCCTTTGACGAAGCGAACATCGGCCGCTTTCTCCAAGTGCTGTACGACTTCCTGGACTGGACCAAATTCGTCATTGTCACCCACTCCAAGAAGACCATGACCGCGGCCACCACGATCTACGGGGTGACGATGCAGGAATCGGGCGTCTCCAAACGCGTTTCGGTCCGTTTCGAAGACGTCAGCGAAGACGGGCACATCAGCGACGACGCGGTACGGCGAGCCGAGCGGGACGAGGAACAGGCCGCCTGATCCGGGGGGGCCACGAGGGACCAGAGCACCAGAATGAATCCAGCGCACGACACCGCACCGTTCCCCCACCTGCTGATCCGGGCTTCGGCGGGGACGGGCAAGACCTACCAATTGTCCAACCGTTTCCTGGGCCTGCTCCGCGATCAGGTCCGCTGCGATCACATCCTGGCCACGACCTTCACCCGCAAGGCGGCCGGCGAGATCCTGGACCGGGTCATCCTCCGGCTGGCGCAAGCGGTGGTGGATGACGACAAGCGAGAGGAGTTGCGTGCCGGGACGGGGCCCGGACCGTGGGGCTCCGCCGACGCCCTGCGACTGCTGCAGGAGGTGCTGGGCCGCGTGCATCGTTTGCGAGTCGGCACGTTGGACAGTTTCTTTGCCCAGATCGCTCGCAGCTTCAGCCTGGAATTGGGAATGCCGCCCGGTTGGCAGATCATCGACGACCTGCTGGACGCCCGACTCCGCCGCGAAGCCGTGCACACGGTCCTCCGCAGCAGCGACGCGACGGAATTGCGGACGCTGATCCAGTTGCTGACCAAGGGCGAAGCGGTGCGCGGCATCAGCCAGCTGATCCACGAAACGATCAGCGGGCTGTACCATCTGTTCCTCGACACGAGCGAACCGGCTTGGCAGGCGATCCCCCGCGGCCGCCGGCGGGAGCCCGGGGAACTGGCCGCCGCGCTCCGCGACCTGCGGGAACTGGAATTGCCGGCCCAACGGATGCGCACTGCCCGAGACGCCGATTGCCAGCGGCTGGAGCAGGGCGATTGGGAGAAATTCCTCGGCACGGGGCTGGCCAAGAAAGTTGTGGACGGCGAGTCCGTGTTCGCAGCCCAACCCATCCCCGAGCCCGCCCTGGCCCTGTATCGGCAGCTGATCGACCACGTGGCCGCCCAAATGATCGGCCGAGTGGCCCGGCAAACCGAAGCCAGTTACCGGCTGCTGGCCCAGTTTCACCGCGTCTACGAACGACTCAAGCACGCGCAACGGGCGCTGCGCTTCGAAGACGTCACCCGCCAGTTGGCCCGGTTGCGCCAGACCGTGCCCGAGGACCGGATGGCCTTCCGGCTGGATTCCCGTATCGATCACCTGCTGCTGGATGAGTTCCAGGATACCTCGCCCGACCAGTGGCGCGTGGTGCGGCCCTTGGCCGAACGCGTCACGGCAGCGGACGGGAATACCTCGTTCTTCTGCGTGGGGGATGTCAAGCAAGCCATCTACGGCTGGCGGGGCGGTGTGGCGGAGATCTTCGATGCCATCGACGACCAATTGCCGGGCCTCCAGGCCCAATCGCTGAACGCCAGCTACCGCTCTGCCGAGCCGGTGATCGAGACCGTGAATCGCGTCTTCGCCGGCATCCCCTCCCATCCCAATCTGCGGCAAGCGGAAGCGGCGGTGCGGCAGTGGACCAGACGTTTCGAAACGCATCAGACGCGGCGCCCGGACCTGTCCGGTTTCGCCCAACTCCGCACGGCGCCTCTGGCCCGGGACGATCAACTCCAGCGGGACGTGACGCTGGCCTTCGCCGCCCAGCACGTCGCCCGGTTGGTCCGTCAGTCGCCCGGCTTCCGCATCGGCGTGCTGGTCCGGAAGAATCAGACGGTAGGGCAATTGATCTACCATCTGCGGACCCAGCAGATCCTGGCCAGCGAAGAGGGTGGCAACCCGCTGACCGACGCCGCCGCCGTCCTGCTGGTGCTGTCCGCCCTGCAGTTGGCCGATCACCCGGGCGATTCGGTCGCCGCGTTCCACCTGGCCCACTCGCCCCTCGCCCCGCTCTGGCAGTTGGAGTTCCCGCTTCCGCGTGCGAACCCAGCGGGAGGGGAATCCGGCACGCGGAAGCGTGAACTCCAACCGTCCGACCTCGCCGACGCCACAAGCCCGACCCTGCGGGCCCGGGCCGCACAGGCGATTCGCGAACAACTGGTGCAGGAGGGCTACGGACCGACCCTGCGGGACTGGGCCCACCGGCTGGCGCCCCACTGCAATCGCCGGGAACTCAGCCGCCTGGAGCAACTGGTCGAAATGGCTTACAGCTACGAGCCCCACGCCACGTTGCGGGCGACGGATTTCGCCGCCTATGTCCGCACCACCCGGATCGCCGATCCGATCCCCGCCGATGTCCGCGTGATGACGATCCACCAGGCGAAAGGTCTGGAGTTCGATATCGTCGTGCTGCCCGAACTGGATGCCGATCTGATCGGCCAGCCGGACGCCTTCGTGGTGGAACGGCCGGACGTGGTCGGGCCGGTCCAAGCGGTCTGCCGCTATGCCAACCAGCAGGTCCAATCACTGATGCCGCCCCGCCTGCAGCGGATGTTCCAGGCGGCCACGGAGCGGGAGGTCAGCGAGTCGCTGTGCGTGCTGTACGTGGCTCTGACCCGGCCCAAGCATGCCCTCGATATGATCCTTTCCCCGTCGAAACCCAACGAGCGGACGTTCCCCCGCACCTTGGCCGGATTGCTGCGGATCGCGCTGGCCAATGACCAACCGGCCCCGCCGGACACCGTGCTGTACCAGCACGGGGACCCCGATTGGCATCGCCGGCACGAGCGTCCGGTCGCGGAGCGCGCCCCGGAGCGGGATGGGGCAGCCGCCGAACTCGCGCCGGTGCAGGTCCGGCTGGCCCCGCTGACCGGACCGCCCCGCCGCGGCTGGCTCCGCACCAGCCCCTCGGGCCTGGAGGGCGGGGCCACCGTCAACGTGCATCAATTACTGTACGCCGACACCAAAACCGCCGCGTTCCTGTACGGACAATTGATCCACGCCTGGTTCGAACAGATCACCTGGCTGGAGGACGGCGTGCCCAGCGACCGGGAGCTGCGCGAGGTCGGGCAGTGGACCGCGGCCGCAGCCGGAGCGGCAACGACGGAACTGGCCGAACCGCTGGCCCATTTTCGCCGCTTGCTGGACCAGCCCGCCATCGCCCGCCTGCTGAGCCGCCAGCGGTACGAACAGCCGGGCGACCTGGATTTCCCGGAACCGGCAGCCCGGCAATGGGGCGCCGGCCCGCTGAGCCCCTCCGTGCAGAACGAGCGTCCCTTCGCCTGCCGGGACGGCGACCGGTTGCTGAACGGCTTCATCGACCGGCTGGTGCTGCTCCGGCAGAACGACCGGCTGGTCGCCGCCGAAATCCTGGACTACAAGACCGATGCCCTCGGCGCCGCAGACGCGGAAACGCTGGATGACAAGCGGGCGTTCTACTCGCCCCAGTTGCAAGCCTATCGCCAGGCCGTCGTCCATTTGACTCGGCTGCCACCCACCCACGTCGCCGCCCGGCTGGTCTTCCTGCAAGCCGGGCGCATCGAAACCGTACCTTGGTTGGAATTTCCGTGAACTCAACTTCCCGAGCGAACATGAATCTCAATCGCTGGATCGCCCGAGGTCGCGGCCCCCTGCTGCTGATCCTGTTCGTCCTGCTCCCCTTCGTCGGATGGGGCGCCGTACAAGCCTGGTACAGCAACAGAAACCGCGTCACGGATTGGCTGCCCATGGCCTTCGAGGAAACCCAGCGGCTGCGCTGGTTCAACCACCGGTTCGGCACCGACGAACTGCTGATGATCAGCTGGCAAGGGTGCACGCTGGACGATGACCGTCTGGAGCGGCTGCGGGAAAAGCTGAGAGAGCCGGTTTCGTGGAACGGGCGCTCCGAAGCGCTGTTCGGCGAGGTCCTCACGGGATCGGCGCTGCTGGCCGAACTGACCGAAGACCCTTTGGACCTGCCGCGCCAACAGGCGATCGAACGATTGCAAGGGTGGCTGGTCGGGCCCGACGGCGAGACCACCGGCGCCGTGGCCGTGGTCTCGCAAGCAGGAGCCGCCGACCGGCATCGCGCGGTCGATTATGTCTATCAGATGGCCGAAGAAGCGACCGGGCTGCCCGCCGAACAGATCCATATCGCCGGCCCGACGCTGGAAGGCGTGGCCATCGACCGGGCCAGCCAGCGGTCGCTGCTGGAATTGAACGTCTTCTCCTTCCTGATCTGCCTGGCCATCATGGTCGTCTGCCTGCGCAGCTGGCGCGTGGCCCTCCTGGTCAGTGGGTTGGCGGTGTTCAATCTGCTGATGAGCATGTCCCTGATCTATTACACGGGCCGAAATATGGATTCGGTCCTGCTGATGACCGCCAATCTGGCATTTGTGCTGAGCATTTCCGCCGGGATCCATCTGGTCAACTACTACCGCGACAACCTCCGGAATCACCCTCTGGAAGAAGCTCCGGGCCGCGCCCTGGCCGACGGCTGGAAGCCCTGCGTCCTGGGCGCCGTGACCACTGCGGCCGGTTTGGTCTCGCTGACCGTCAGTCAAGTGATCCCGATCACCCGCTTTGGCGTCTATTCGGCAGTCAGCATTCTGCTGGCCATCGGGCTGGTGCTGCTGGCCATCCCGGCCCTGTTATCGTTCTGGCCGGCCCGAGAATGGCTCTCGGCCGCCGCGGATCCGGCCACGGAGAAGACGTCCCCGGGCGAGGCCCCGCCGGCCTCCGAGCCGGAATTCCGTGTCCTGGACCGTCTGTCCCGCCTGGTCTGCCAGGCGCCGCTGACCCTGGTCCTGCTGGCCACGCTGCTGTTGGTCAGTGCCGGTTGGGGCGTGACACGGCTTCGCACGACCGTCGACTTGCACGACATGTTCCCCTCCACAGCCCGCGTGCTGCGCGATTATGCCTGGCTGGAGGAGAACATCGGCCCCCTGGTGCCGGTGGAGGTGGTGGTGACCATTCCCCAAGCGGTTCCCTGGGACTCGCTGGAACGCCTGCGATTTGTCGAAGCGGTTCGGGGGAGGGTGGAGGAGGTCGAAGATATCGGCGAGACGATCTCCCCGGCCACCTTTGCCCCTTCGATGGAGGGAACCGAGGGCGGTGCGATCCGCCACATCGTGCGGGCGACCGTGTTCCGGCGGCTGCTGGAAGAGAACCGCGACCGTTTGGTCGAAGCCCGCTTCCTGTACGAGACCGAGGAAGAGGAATCCTGGCGGATCAGCGCCCGCGTCGCCGCCAGCGAGGACGTAGACTACGGCCTGCTGCTGAATCAGCTGGCCGAGGAAGTCCAACCCCTGATGGACGAGGCCGCCGCGGAGACGGGCGAACCCATCTCCGCCGAATTCACCGGCGCGATCCCGGTCGTGCACCGAATACAAGACCAGTTGCTGACGGATCTGCTCCTCAGTTTCGCGGGCGCGTTCGCGCTGATCGCCCTGGTTCTGATGTGGCTCCTGCGAAGTCTGGCGGCCGGGCTGGTGTCGATGCTGCCCAACATGCTGCCCAGCGTCGTCGTCTTCGGGCTGATGGGCTGGGCCGCCTGGCAGGTCGACGTCGGTTCCCTCATGACGGCCAGCGCCGCCCTGGGGATCGCCGTGGACGACATGCTCCATTTCGTCACCTGGTTCCGCCGCGGGATGCGTCGTGGTCAGTCGCGTACCGAGGCCATCCGTTTCGCCTACCGCTGCTGCGCCCTGGCGATGACCCAGACGACCCTGGTATGTGCCTTGGGTTTGGCCATCTTCTTCTTCAGTTCGTTCGT
>SLEY01000019.1 GCA_007124535.1 Planctomycetaceae bacterium | reverse complement strand
TCGGCGGGGGTGCTAGCACTGCTAGCACCGGTTTTTTCGCGAAATGCTCGAGCAATGCATGGGAACCGGCCGGAGGACTGCTATACTGTGCCGCGCGGCGGAGGACGCCGCAACGACCGTCATTCGGGATTTCTGTGAATCCTTTGCAACTGGGGAAGGAGACCATGGCACGCACACGCATTCCCGTCAGTGAAGCGGAAGAAGCGGCACGGCTGTTGAAAGAGCGTTTGGAATTGAGTACGGCGGAGATCGGTTTGACCGTGCGCACGACGAACTGCCTGGAGGAACGGGGCATTTTCACAGTGCGTGATTTATTGAAATGCCGCCCCGAGGACCTGCTGGACATCACGAACTTTGGCGAGAAGACCTTGGAGGAGGTCTACGGCGCTCTGGAAACGATGGGCTTTGTCCGCCAGAAGGGGCGGACCGGATAACGGGTGGCTTATCGCGCGGCCGTCCCCGCATGATGGCCCGCACCGGGTACTCGGCAAGCATGCGGTTCACGGTCTTTTTTCGAAGCGCAGGAGACCGAAGCCTTCGGGGGTGATGCGGGGTCGGGCGGGGTGATTCCACGCTTGGAAACCACGGCCGGGGACCAAGCGCTGAACTCCCAAGGCCCAGTAAGCCCCGGGCATCGGCGGCTGCTCGACCAACTGGCTCCAAGCAATTGCGGCTTCGATGGTCCAGTGGTGTTCGTCCTGGACCGCCGCCACGTACCATTCCGGGTTCCAATCGGGACTGCCCAGACATTCGTCGCGTACCCAACCGCGCGAATCGATGATCAGCCGGTAGTAGGTGGCGTAGTCACGATCGACATCGATCAGGATTTCGATGCGGTCGCGGTCGGTCAGTTCCGCTTTCCGGGGCCGCGGTTGGTCGCAGGACGGATATTCGACTCCGGGCGCCTTGCGAACCTGAGCTGCGAGGTACAGGTAGTCGTCATCATGGGCCAGGAGCACGGTGGCTGGCCAATCCTGATCATCCTGGTGTCTGCTGGTCAGAGTCAGCGGTTCGGCTTGTTGCCAAAACGGCTCGTCCAGGCGGCCGTCCAGTTGCGGTCGTTGGGGGGCAACCTGGCTGCGTGCGATCGGTTTGGGAGCGGCTCGGTTGGGGGAGGCGATCCATAATTCGCTCTGGGCGCAGCGCCACCAGGCGTCGCGGGGACGTTGTTTGGCCATCGAATTCAGGTAGCCCGAGGTCCCGCTCCCCGGTCCGCGTTCGGCCGCCAGCAGCGGGAAGCGGACGATCGGTTCGGCATACAACGAAGGGCGATGCTGGCGGATCCAGGCGGCGTACGTCCGCGCCTGTTCCTCCGCTTCGGGTCGGTCGGGCCGGGGTTCAACCCAACTCTGGCGGGCTTCGCTGCTGCCGGTGTATTGGACCAGCCAGACCACCGCCGCCTCGCTCAACGGATGGTTCGGGAACCGGTTGAGGAGGAAATCATAGACGTCGACCGCCAAATCCAGTTGACCGGAGTCCTTCAGACTGCGTGCCAGTTCGAACAGCACTTGGCCAGACGCCTGGGCATCCAGGCCGCGGATCAGTTCCTCGACCTGCCCCAACCAGACATCGGAACGTTGGGGGGAGGTGGCGACATTTCGCAGAAATTGTTCGATATTCCGCCGTTGCTGGATCAGACGGCCCAGGCTGCGCACGTCTTGCGAAGGAGGCGGCGCCAGTTTGCGACGCACCTCACTGCCGGGCACCAGCGCGATGCCACCGAAGAAACTCTGCGGCCCCAGTTCGTGCGACAACCGATTGACCAACAGCCGAAACCCGAGGGTTTGAGCCGGCCAGTGGTATTGGCGGTGCAATCGCTGCCAGCCGAGTTGGGCCTGGTCCGTCACCGAGGTGGCCAGGCGATGGGCCAATTGCGAGGTGGTGAGGTTCAAGGCTGCCGGCGCGTCACGCCCCTCGAAACTGAAGACCTTCTTCACACGCCACGGCTCCAGACCCGTCAAGATCGCTTGATCCGACTCCTGGAGCGGATCGGCCGCGGCTTCGACTGCGGCCAGCACCGCTTGACTGACCAGATGGCTCAAGGGGAGCTGGTCCCCCGCTTGCGTCGGTTCGGTGATGATGATTTCCGGACGCCATTGGCGGATACGGCGGACCAGATACTCCTGCAGCCGCGCCTGCGGTCGCCCCTTGTTCTGCGGGTCCCAGCCGGCGAGCAACTTGGCGCCTGGCAGTTGGCAGCCTCCTGGCGGCGAGGGGAAATTCCAAGGCACGTGGGCGGAGGAACCGCCAGCATGAGAAACCGCTTCCCGTAAACGATCTTCCAATGGCGACGTTTCCTGAACCCCCGCCTCCTTGCCAAATTGACTCAAGACTTCCACCGCGCCCAGGAAGCCGTCGTTGCCTGACAGATCCACCACCATTTCCAAGGGTACCCGGTTGGCCGAGCTGAAAAGGCCTAACCAGGCCGCTCGCTCGCCACCGCTCCGTTGCACCGTCCAGCTCTGGCCTCCGTCGCGGGTGGCCAGGATGGTCCCCAGGGCCCCGACCGCCCAGCCGCGCTGATCGTCCACGAAGCTGAGCGCTCGCAATGGCAAGGTCTGGCCGGTGTCGAAGACCTGCCAAGTCTCACCACGATCCGCAGAGTGCAGGATCCGCGTGCCCGGGGCGCCGGCAATCCAACACCGGTCACCACGGACGGCCAGGGCAGCGAAATCGAAGTAGGTGGTCATCCCGCCTGGCAAACGGGTGGGAGGGGCACGCCAGGTTCGCCCGCCATCCTCCGTCTGCAAGACCAACCCGCCGTCGCCGACCAGCCAACCCAGCGGGCGATGGGCGCCGGCAACCGGGCCACCGCCCGTGGCGCTCAACCGGACGCTACGGCCGCTGCGGCGCCCGGAGGACGGAGCTTCCGTGGCCAGCAGCCGCCGCTGTCGAATCTCGGCGACCTGAGGGCCGCGACCGACCACCACCCCCGCGTCCGGGCCGGAAAAGTCCGCACACGTCCAACCGTCATGCTCCAGAGGCGCGACCGAGGACCAGCTCAAGCCGGCATCGTCCGTCCAATAGACACCGGCGGGGAAGAGAGCCGAAGCGGCCCCGACCGCCCAGCCATGGCGCCGGTCCAGGAACTGGACGCGTTTCAGCGCCGGCAGGTGGGCCCGGGTCAATTTCTCCCACCGCCCGCCCCCGTCGGTTGTCCGCAGGATCACCCCGCTGGTGAGATGGGTATAGGGGTGGGTCCACCCGCCGACGATCCAACCGTGCCGTTCGTCGCTAAACCACACCGATTCCAAGCGGCAAGGCACGGGCGACGGCTGCACACGCCAATGGCGCCCGCCGTCGTCGGTGGCCAGGATCACCCCCCGATCACCGACTGCCCACCCGTGATCGGGGTCCACGAAGAACACGTCGGTCAGTTCGGCATCTTCCAGAAAGACCTCTGGCATTCGGGGGGGGTAAGCGTCGATGTGCGCGGCCGCTCCGCCCACCAGGAGCCAAGCCGTCGCCGAAACCAACCGGGCTACCCATTTCGTCCGTCCTGGAACCGTCATGACCGCCTCCGCTGCGTCATCGTAAGGAATGCGTATCGGTGGAGTCCGCTAGTATAGCGGAACGGACGTGGCGGCGATATTGCGATTCGCCGCTCCCCGCGGCACAGGGTCTCGAGAATCGGGTCAAGCGGAACGGGCAGCCATTCATGCCGCCCGGGCCAGCAACCGCGTCGAAATCCGGGGCGGGCACCGGCCAGCGCGTCGCCTCGGGCCCGCTGGTAGTCGAGGCTGTGGCCGGGCTAGCCGCGAAGCGGTTCTACAACAGAGCACGAGGTCGCGATAGCGCACCCCGGGGCCGTTTCACGTCACTCCAGAATCTGCTGCCAGTGCTTTTGCGGGATGGGGGACCAGCGGCGCGAGGGCCAAGTGCGTTCAGCCAAGTGGATTGGTTCCAAGGTCTGTTTGTCCAGCACGACCACCAACCGTCGGAACAGCCAGCGTGCGGTCAGGATGTAAGCCGTTTCGATTTCGGCGAATCGCCACCTCGACCACCGTTCCAAGGCGGGATACTCGCCCCAGACACGGGCGAGCAGGGTATCGCCGCGGTGGAGTCGCTTCGGGTTCTGGCAGGCCTGGCAGAGTTCGCCGAATACCGCTTGCGGACTGACCATCTGGCCGCACATATTGCAGCGAGCCATTTCCGAAATCAAGACGCGCTGGCCGGAAACCGGACAGGTCTGGACCAGTTCCGAGAGCACCCGGCGGTGGGTGATCTCGCACACCGACACGCCGGTTTCCAAGACCCGACGGCCGGTCTGTTCGCACACCACCACCGCTTCCGGAACGGTCACCT
>SLEY01000388.1 GCA_007124535.1 Planctomycetaceae bacterium | reverse complement strand
TTGTCCCCCGGGCGTAATCTGGAGAGCAATTCGCTCGGAAAGAGCTGTTGAGCGGTAGCCGACCTGCCGCGTGTTTCCCCCGAGGAGGAGCGGATTGAATTCCTTACCCACCGGATACCCGACGTTCATGAGCGACGTGTCCAGCAAGCCGCGTGTTCCCGACAGCGAACTCGCCCTGCGCATCGCGCTGGTTCGGGAGATGACCGAAGCAGCCCGTTCGGGGGCGATCGGCTGGGGCATCCGCGACCGCCGGCTGCGGAGCGCGTTTTGCGTCGGCGAGAACAGCCGCGCCTTCGACAGTGGCCACCCGGGCGCGCGGCGCTAGCGGCTTAAAGCAAGGCGGTGGAGAAGTACCGTTCGGCGCGGTCGGGCAGGACGGTCACGATGTTGCCGCGGAATCGCTGGCTCAATTGTCGTGCGGCCCAGACGTTGGCTCCCGAAGAGATGCCGACCAACAGCCCCAGGTCGCGACTCAGTTGCCGCGTGGTGGCGATGGCATCCTGATCCGATACCTCGACCACTTCGTCGATCAGCGAGACGTCGAGTACGGCGGGGATGAAGCCGTCGCCGATGCCCTGGATTTGGTGCAATCCGGGCTCATGTCCCAGCAGCGCCGCGACGTCTTTGGGTTCCACGGCCACCAGATGGACCCCCGGTTTGTGTTCGCGGAGGAATTTCCCCACCCCCTGCAGCGTGCCGCCGCTGCCCACGCCCGCGACAAAGCAGTCGATCTCTCCGCGGATTTGCCGCCAGATTTCGTGCGCGGTGTTCTCGTAATGGCAGCGCGGGTTGTCCGGGTTCTCGAATTGCTGGGGAACGTAAACACGCGGATCGGCCGCCGCCATCTCCGCCACGCAACGCACGGCGCCCGAGATGCTCTCCTGGTCCGGCGTGAGAATCAGTTCCGCCCCGAACGCCCGGATGATCTTCTTCCGTTCTTCACTCATGCCCTCCGGCATGACAATCCTGACCTGATAGCCTTTCAAGCGGCCGATCAGGGCGACACCGATGCCCGTGTTGCCGCTGGTCGGCTCGACGATGATCGAGTCGGGATGCAGGCGGCCATCGCGTTCGGCGCCCTCGAGCATGGCCAGGGCGACACGGTCTTTGATCGATCCCCCCGGGTTCAGGAATTCGGCCTTGGCGAAAATCGGATCGGACCCCAAGCGAATAAGCGACGTGTTGCCGATCAGGTCGAGGATATTGGCGGCGAGCATGGAAGTTCATCGAATGCCGAGCGGTGTGCGGGGCAGCGACCTGTTTCCCGAGACAGGGCCTGCCGGATCGCGGTGTTCCGAGCCTAAGCATAACCGGCGGTGCGTTGCATGTCAGCAGCCTCGGCGGTCCTTCGCGAAGGGTGGCCCTCCGGATGATCCCCTACTTGGCCCGGACCTCGTTCGCCGCGGTGCTGAATGACCCCATGTGGCCGATGAATCGGCCGCCTGAGGCAACCCGCAGGAAATGATCTACCTCGTTATCGTTCGGCGAGGGTCTCCTGGCCCCGCCGAAACCTCCGGGAGACCTTTGGTCGGCGCGGTGGCTCGGTCAGAGATCGGCCACAGCCCTACGGGTACATTATTCCCTGCGAGTTGCCTCAGTCGATTACACTCAGTCGAACAGCCGGGGGATTGAAGGACGGCTAAGTGTAGGGGGCTAAGTGTAGGGGGCTAAGTGCAGGGGGCTAAGTGCAGGAGACTGAGTGTAGGCGACTGAGTGTAGGCGACTAAGTGGAGGGGACTACGACCGTTTTTATGTGCCCCAATATTCTTGCCCTTCCCTTCCCCCCGTTGTTGCGAGGCCGGTGCTTGGTGCTTGTTGGTTCCTGGTCCTCTGACTCCTGCCGCCTGCCGCCTGATCCCCATTCCCTTGCCCGCAATTCGCTTGCCCATTGCTCTGCGGGGTGCGGGGTGCGTGGTTCGTGGTTATGCATGCAATGACCGCAGCCTGACTTCACGAATGCATAACCACGAACCATTTCCCATGAGACCTTCGGTCGGCTGTTTCGGCGGGGTCGGGAGACCCGCGCCGAGCGATGACCAATGACCAATGATATTTTCAAGTGCAAATGATTAGGGGACCAGTCCAATTCGCACCCATTGTTTTCGAGCAGAACGCTGCGTCTTGCCGTTCAATCGAAGCTGGTGCACCGTAGCCCGTCCCACACTTGTCAGACCGTCGATAGCTCCGTGCTCGATATCGAGGCCAAAGTGGGTTTTCCAATCGTCGCGGCGCGGGTTGAACAAGCGAACCCGCTCACCGGAATCCGGATCGATCGCGTGGAGCGTGTCGCTCTTGAAGACATTACAGGATCGGCAGGCAAGCGCCAGATTGTTTTCCGAATCGTTCCCGCCACGGCTCGGTGGAACGATGTGTTCGACCTCGAAGGGAAAATTGAAAATCACTTCCGGGGCCCGGCAGTATTCACAGCGATGTCCCGCCCGCGCGCCGACGGACTGGTAATGCGGGTTCATCTTACCCGTCCTCAGCGATTGCCGACGCCCGGCCCGCGGTGGCCTCCAACTCGGCTGCGACCAGCGAGTCCAATTCGGCCCGTTCCGCCTCCGACAGCGACTCGCCCTGATCTCGGGCCTTGCGCCACCGGTTCATCAACGCCTGAAGTCGTTGCTGTTGCTCGGCGGGGAAGAAGCGATCGGGACGGAATCGCTGGACGATCACCATTCCCTCCGACTCCATCTCAGGGCACTCCGCTGCCAAAGCGTCGAGAGCTTGTCCAGCCGACAGGCCCACAGCGACTCGCGATCCTGAAACGGCTTGGTACTCCACACCGCCGGACGAACGTGCGACCGGCAAGATCGAAATCGTGGTCACGGTGAAATCCTTCAAGTCCGTTGTCAATTATCCCCGTATCCTAACCAGCCCAAATCAATCCGTCAACATCGCTCCCCCGTTCGTTCGAGGTAACTGGTAGCTGGTAACTGGTGGGTCGGTGCGTCGGTGGGTCGGTGCTTGGTACTCGTACTCGAATTCCTCCCGTTGGCTGAATGGCAACCACACCGTAGCCTGGGAAAACTCCCCAGGTGGGGGACTAAGTGTAGGGGACTAAGTGTAGGGGGACTAAGTGTAGGGGACTAAGTGTAGGGGACTAAGTGTAGGGGGACTAAGTGTAGGGGGACTAAGTGTAGGGGGACTAAGTGTAGGGGGACTGGGCTACATTATCACTCCAGCCCCACGAAGAAATCGTCAACTTATTTTGACGCGACACCTTAGTTCCGTATCGGGCTTCTTCGCTCTTTCCAGGGAAACTCATCCCGCCGATCCAACAGGCGGTTCTTGATCACGCCGACGATCGCCCGATTGATGGGCAGATTTCGACCGGTCAGCTCGGTTCCTTGCAGGGATGTGGGCGCGGTTACCAGGAACAAGTCCTGCCGCCGGATGCGCAACTCCGGCTCTCGGGGCGGTGGCGGCCGCAGCCGTTCCAAACGGCTGTGCATCCGCCGCACTTCATTCATGGTGTTGCGATCATCGGCGCCCACCGCGAACAGCACCGACAACTGGCGGGAAACGGCCGGCGTCTGAAGTGCCGGGTTCGCATTCATCCGTCTGAAACTCCGGGTCGGAGACAAGAGCACCAACAGCTGCACATCCTGGCCCTGTTTGATGGCCGGGGTGACCGGCCAGCTCCAGTCCAAAGCGGCCCAGTTCAGAGCCACAATGCAGCCCTCCTCCGCGGCAATCACGGTCAGCATTTCGATGTTCACCTCACCCGCATTGTGGCGCCCGAGCAAGTGCCTCTTGACCGCTTCGACATCCTCGATCATGTTATCCATCTCGGGCGCGTCCAGGTCCTCGTAGCGTACCGGTTCCGGGGTACCCTCGGACCCTCGGCGAGTGGTGCTGCGGCCATGCCCGCGAAGATCCGGCACGATCGAGGCGTGCCCGTAGGTCTGGAGACCGGTGGCCAGAAAGTCCCATTCGCTGCCCTGGCCACCCCAACCATGCAACAGGATAATCGGTACCGTTTCGGTGCCTTTGCGAATACCCTCCATAGGGGGATAGTACAGGCAGTGAATTCGGTAGCCGTCCCTTGTGTCCAAACGGACGGGCACGGGCTCGGGAGGTTTTTGTTCTTCGTCTTGGTCGGCTGCCGGTTTCGCTTGCGGTTTTGCAGGAGCCTGTGCCCAACTCGACGCCGCTGTCAAAACGATGAATGCCCACGCCAGACCATGCAACCAGCGGGGGCCTGCCGCCCACGTGCCGAAAATCTCCCCCAGTGCCATTGCTCTTAACATGCTCGCACCCCAAATCGACCGGAATACTGAAACCGCAACCCTACCCACTTCTATCG
>SLEY01000590.1 GCA_007124535.1 Planctomycetaceae bacterium | reverse complement strand
GCGCGGGCCCGTATCGGGGCGCGAAGTTCAGTTTTTTCGAGGGCGGGATTCGGGTCCCCGCGATGATCGCCTGGCCGGGGACGCTGGAAGCGGGTCAGGTGCGGGACCAGGTGGCGCACAGTTGCGATTGGCTGCCCACCTTGGCCGAATTGTGCGGCGTCCCCCTGCTGGAAGAGGACATCGATGGTGTCAGCCTGGTGCCCGTGATTCGCTCGGCCGAAGCCCCCGCTCCCCCACGCCTGCTGCATTGGCACACCGGACGCGGGGCCCAAGCTCCCTGGGCGATTCGCGATGGCGATTGGAAACTGCTGGGCAACCCCCGCGATCCGTCCGAACGAGCCCCCCTGACCGAAGCCGATCGCCGCTTCCTGGTCAACTTGGCCGAAGATGCTTCGGAAATGACCAACCTGGCCGAACAGTATCCGCAAGTGGTCGAGCGATTGGAACAACTCCACAAGGATTGGCTGCAAAGCATTCCCTAACCAGCGGCACGGTCGCCGGCAGATGCGGGAGCCAGACGGATGGCGCGCAAGCGTTCGAATATCAATGCTTTGGCCCAACTGCTGGGCGCCGCGGCGACCCCCATCTACGCGTTGGACCGTCACCGCCGGATCATCTACTGCAATGCGGCTTTGACCGCTTGGCTGAACGTCCAGCCGCGTGATTTGATGGGGGCGACGTGCGACTATCACAGCGGCATGCCCGTTGATCCGGCGGCCGTCGCGACGAATCGGTTGTGCCCGCCGCCGGAGGCTTTTCGCGGCGAGGCGTGCCAGGCGGTATTGATCGTGCCGCGGCCCGGGGGCGGCGTCCAGCGACGCCGAGTGCAATTCGTGCCGATCGGGTTGGTCGACGATTCGCTCTCCGAAGGTGTGCTGGCAGTGGTCGATCCGCGCGAGTCGGCCGAGCCCGGCGGAACCTGGCCGCAGAGGCGGGAGCCCGCCGCCTGGCACACCCAATTGCGCGAGGTGCTCAGCAGCCTCGCTCCGCCCTACCGGCTGGCGCCGCTGGTGGGCAGCCACCCGGCCATCGCCCGTGTCCGCGAACTGATCCGCTTGGCCGCCGCCAGCGACTTTCGTACGCTGGTGGTGGGACCGCCGGGCAGCGGCCGCGAACACGTCGCCCGGGCCATCCATGGCGGGTCCCTGCGCGACGGCGGGGCGCCGCTGGCGCCCCTGGCCTGCCACCTGCTGGACGCCGAACTGTTGGAACAGACGGTGACGTCGTTCATCGCCAGTTGTGCCGAGTTGCAATTGGAGCAGCCGCCCGCTTTGCTGCTGTTGGAAATCGACCAATTGGCCAGCGACGCCCAGCGGGCCTTGGCCGGGTTGCTCAGCATCGGCGAACTGCAGTTGCGCACTGTCGCCACCGCTCGACGCCGCTTGATCGAAATGGCGGCCACGGGCGACTTTCGTCAGGATCTGGCGTTCTCGCTCAGCACGGTGGAGATCAGCCTGCCGCCGCTGGCGGACCGGCGCGAAGACATCGGGCTGCTGGCCCAATTCTTTCTGGAACAGCGGAATGCGGCCGGCGGCAAACAGCTGTCCGGCTTCAGCCGGGACGCGTTCGAGCGTTTGCTGGCCTACCGTTGGCCGGGAAACGTCGGCGAGTTGGCGGAGGTGATCGAGGAGAGTTGGCCCCGGGCGGCGGGCCCGCAACTCCAGGCCCGCGACCTGCCCCCGCGACTGGAGTGGGCGGCCCGTGCCGCCGCCCGCCCCGCTCCCGAGGAACCCATCGAACTGGACCAACTGTTGGGCGAGGTCGAGCGGGAAGCCTTGCAACGCGCGATGCGCCAAGCTCGCGGCAAGAAAGCCCGGGCCGCACGGCTGCTGGGCATCACCCCCGCCCGCCTGCTGCGCCGCCTGGCCCATTTCGGCTTGGCTGCGGAAGACCCCCCCAATACGCCCCCCGCCGATTCGACCTAGAACCTACCCTTACAGCTGATCGCCAAAGTCCTTGCGGAATGCGTCCGCCAACCGATGCCCCCAGCCGTCCAAGGCACGCAGGCGGCCGGTGAAGAAACGCAACACCGGCGGCTCCTCAAAAAATTCCAAACCACCCACCAGATCCGCGTGTGCGTGCAGCCAAGCCAGACGATCGACAACATAATCCACATGCGACATCGTATAGACACGCCGAGGGAGCGCCATGCGGCATAACTCCAGATCCGACGGCACATCGTTCCCCTGCTCGTCACGATCCATCGAAATCGTGCCCCGCTCCATGCTCCGCACGCCCGAGACCAGATACAAGGCCGCGGCCAGGGCTCCCGCCGTATACTGCTCCTGCGGCACGTGCGGCAGGAACTTCATCGCATCCACGTGCCCGGCCAAGCCACCGGCCGGCGTGACCGCCGGAATCCCGCGGGCAACCATCTTGTCAACGAAATCCTGGATCAGGTCCGCCGAACTGCTGGCCACATCCAAATCCACCATCTCCCGCAAACCGACGGCCATCGCCTCGATCTCCTTGCTCGACATGCCGCCGTAGGTGATGAAGCCCTCGTAAACCGGCAACCAAGCCTTCAGCTGATTGAAATAATCCACATTATTGGTAGCCAGCAGCCCGCCACGGACACACGTGCTCTTCCGCCCGGAGAGGTAGATCAAGTCCGACAGGCTCATCATCTCCCGCACAATCTCCGCGATCGAAACGTCCTGGTAACGCGGTTCGCGACACTTGATGAAATAGGCGTTCTCCGAAACCAGACTGCAATCCAGTACCACGGGAATCCGGTGCTGTTTGGCCAGTTCGTAAACTTGACGCAGGTTTTCCATCGAAAACGGCTGGCCCCCAATCAGATTGGTCGTCGCTTCCATACGGACGAAAGCGATATTGCTGGCCCCATACTCGTCGATCACCCCTTGGAATTTGTCCAAGTCCAGATTGCCTTTGAAGGGGTTCTCGCTGGCCGTGTCCATCGCGTCGTCGCGATAGATCTCCAATACGCGGGAACCGGCCATTTCGAAATGGGCCTTCGTGGTGGTAAAGTGGTAGTTCATCGGCGTGACCGTACCCGGTCGGCAGAAAATCTTCGCCAGCAGGTGTTCGGCCGCCCGACCCTGGTGGCAGGGCAGATAGTACTCCAATCCAAGGACATCTTGGACCGCCGTCCCCAACCGCCGATAGCTTTCGCCCCCGGCATACGCATCATCGGCAACCATCATCGACGCCAATTGGTTGTCGCTCATCGCGTTCGTACCGCTGTCGGTCAGCATGTCGATGAAGATGTCTTTGGTCCACAGCAGGAACGTGTTGTACCCGGCTTCTTCGATCGCCCCCAGACGTTGATCGATGGGCGGTAGGGTCGTCTTCTGTACGACACGCGCCTTGTACATTTCGATGGGCAAATCTCTACCGTCGGACAATCGCACGATCACCGGAACCTCACTTTCCGTTGCTCAAACACTTCGGACAGATGCCGCATCACCTCACACAGGGTACGGGCTACGAATGGGGCAGGTTCTGTCAGGCCTCTTGGGCAAACAGACAGACGAACAGATTATGGCCGCAGAATATCGACCCGGCAAGGCGGTCGGCGGTTCCGTGCCGGCCCCGCACTAGTCACTTGGCCCTGGCGACGTGGCAGGGACCAACTCGATCCGTTCCGCATAGTCGGGCGCCTCGATCCGCCAAGTCCGAGGTTCCTCATCGCCGACTTTCGTGGTGACTTCGCCGATCGGTACGTCCACGATCACTTGGCTTCCTGCCCAGATGCGGTGTGCGGTCCCGTTGATCCAGACCTCCTGGTCCCTCTCGGTATTGTTTTCGACGGTTAACCGGCCGTGGGACGGGGCGGGAGGCCGCAAGGCCACGACCTTTTCATCCAGGCTCTGCTGCAGTTGATCGCTCCGATCGGCCAGACCGGACACGGCGTCCTGCAATTCGTCGAACCGGTGGGCAAGCGACATGATTCGGTCCGGATCCTGGGGATCGGAAACCGAGGTTCCTAAAGCGGCCAGCACACGCTGGTGATCCTCCTGGACCTGATCCAAGCGCGATTGCAGTTGTTGAACCGCCTGGAACAATTGGCTCAGTTGCAGATCCAGGGGTGTCTCCGGATCGGACTCGGCCGCGGGTGATCGGTCCGGCCCGGTCAGGGGCACGGTAGGCGACGGCTCTTGATCCGCCCCGACCAACTCGGTGTCCTGCGACTCGGTGGCCGCATTACCGGTCGCATTCGAGGCTTCGGGCGGGGAGGTCGCCTCGTTGGCACACCCCCCGGCAAAGACCAGCATTAGCACAGCAGCATAGCGAAAATTCATGGTTTCGACTCCCCACAACGGATCGCAATCGAGCGATTGGCAGCGGTGGCTGACGGTTGGCAACCCT
>SLEY01000574.1 GCA_007124535.1 Planctomycetaceae bacterium | reverse complement strand
GCTTCCGTTTCGTGAGGCCCCGACGAAACGGCCGCAGTATGCACGACCCCTTCCCGAACCACCCCGGATTCCACCCAATCCGGACGCGGTGGAACCTGGACCGTCGTTGTTTCGGCATCGCCATCAGCCACCTCCGACCCGTCCGACCCGTCCGACCCGTCCGACCCGTCCGACCCGTCCGACCCGTCCGACCCGTCCGACCCGTCCGACCCGTCCGCCACGTCCGCCACGTCCGCCACGTCCGACACGTTCATCCCGCCCGCCATCAGTACCATGCACATCAGAATTACGTTCATGACGCTCCGCCTTTATCGGGGGAATTCCAAGGCACCCAGGGAGCACCCAACTGAGTTGCTACCGAGATCGTGGCGACCACGATGATCCCCCATGGCTGGGGGAATCGGCAAAACATGTGGACGAGCCAGGCCCAGAACACGCAGGCGACGGAGGTTCTCAGCCGCAGACGCCGCCTGCGCAACGGGTCGATGTGAGACCACCAGTTGGTCAAGGTGAACACGCCGGCAAAAAAGACCAAATACGCAATGATCCACGGAGTTCCGTCGGGGGCATGTGTCCGGCCAGCCAATTGGTTCGACGAAAACGCGTGGGCAGTCCAGCGATCCAGGTTCGGCGGATCGACCATCAGCCACTGGGCGAGTCCGAACGCGATCAACCCGACGGCCACCCCGGCGGATGCCATCACCAGCCGGCGGCCCCAGGGATCGCAGTCTTCCTCGGCTTCCCAAACCTTGCCGAGCCCCAGCACCAGCCAACTGCCCACCGTGCTGGTGATCGTCAGCCACAAGTAGATCGACCATCCGCTGATCGAGCCGTCCATCGTCCGGCCTTGCCACAGCAGGGCGACCAGGATCAGCAAGGTACTGGCAATCGCCGAATTCCACATCGACCCGGTCAGTTCCGCAGCGCGTTGGCGGAACGGTTTCGCACGCAGCGCGTGGCGGGTCTGAGCCCGTGCGCGAGCCAATGCCAGCCCCGCGGAATTGCCGGCTGCCCAGGCCACGCACTGCGAGCCCAGCCAACGGCAAGTCACCCAAGTGCAATACGCCAGCAACCCGACCAGCAGCAGCGCCCAGCTGAAAGGACGCATTCGGCCCAGCAGCAACACGGCCAGCACGATTCCCATGACGGCCAGTGCGTTCCAGCCGCGGGTGGTCGCAGCAGCGGCGGTCGTGGCGCCAGAATTCGCGCCGGTCGCCCGCCCCCCTGCCGTCGTGCGGGATCGGACGGCGCCGGCAGTGGTTTTCGGACCGACCAACTCGGCCTCGACCACCTGGTGGTGACGCACCTCGCCGAACACCATCTCCCGGGCACGGCCGGCGTCGGCCACATCGGTACCGCCTCGCCGATGCCCTTCCTTTCCGGAAACCGGGGAATCCGGCCCGGCCTTCCCGCGAGCCAAGGCTTCCACCATCTGATGGACCGAAGCATATCGCTTGGCCGGGTCTTTGTGCAAAGCCCGTTGAATCACGATCCGATACGGCTCGGCAACACCCGCCAGATCCGGGAGGTCTGTCAGGTGCTTCATGAGGATCTCTTGGCTGGACTCGCCGTCAAACGGAACACGACCCGTCAGCATTTCGTAAAGCACGATCCCCAGGGCATAAATGTCGATCTGCTTGCCGTAAACCCCCCTGCCGATCTCCGGAGCCATATAATGGCAGGTTCCCACATGCTGGGTATGGCCGCTACGGTGAGTGGCGGAAATGAACTTGGTCAATCCGTAATCACCGATCTTGATCACTCCCCCGTCATCGAACATGTTGCCGGGTTTCAGATCGCGATGGACGATGCCTTGATCATGCAGGTAGGCCACCGCGGCGGCGATGGCGTGAAACCACCGCCGGACCTCCCGTTCCGGCAGGCCGTCCGGATTCCGTTCGATCGCATCCCGCAGGCTGTTGGCGCCCGGCACATACTCCATCACCACCCAGGGCTGACCCCGGGAGTCGAACCTCAAGTCGTACAGATCGACCAGATGGGGGTGTTTCAGGTTCAAGCATTGGCGTGCGCCGCGGATTTCGACGTCCAAATTTCGGTGGATGCACTTCAGGGCCACTTCCTTGCCGGAATCGCTGACCGCGAAATACACCTCGCCAAACCCCCCCACATCGATCCCCCGCTTGATCGTATATCCGTCCAGGGGCCGAGTTCCGGAGGGGTAGCTGAAGCGTCGGCTGCCGGCGCCGGGACGGAAATCCTGCGGGTCGATGACGCGGGGTTCGGACCCGCTTGCTCGGTAAGTGGCGATTTCAGGTCGCATGGTTTCCGCCTTCCCGTTCGAAAGTCGCGACAGGCCAAGTCGCCCGAGGCGCCCGGGCATCCGCCCGCCCGCAGGCTTCCCCGGCAGCCGCCTCGATCCGCTCCAGACTGAAAGAAAAATCGCTGCCCCGTACGTGCGAATCCCAACTCACCGCTTGCGAGCCCAAACCGAAACGACCATCCACTTCCAGACCATCTCGGCAACGGCACATCCAGTCGTCACCCTGGCGGTAAAGCACCACTTCCTGCGACCAATCGCGGCAGACCACATGGTTGTGCAACCGGGGACCCAGCACGCAGGTGTCGGCCATCAACAGGATCGCGTCCACCCGGGGACACGTTCGGTGTTGCGATACCCACTCCAAACGGGCCGTGGCACTCAACGCATGCGGTTGCCGAAAACGCAATTCCAATCCACTCCCCATCCGAATGATGTCCCCGTCCGACAACACGGACATGCTCGCCACCGGACGCTGCCGGAGCCAAACGTCGCTTAACGGTTCCAACAAGTACCGATCCTCGCGATGAATCCGCACGTGGCGGCGGGCAACGTCAGCCAAAATCGGTACGTCCACCGGATTCCCCGGAACCGCCTGACCCAGCAGGACTCGATCGCCGGTGCAAACCAGGAAGCCTCCCACGCCGTCGATCCACAGCAGAATCCGCGCTGTCGATGCCATGCTCGCTGCCCCATCGATGATCATCACGACCGGTGCGACACCCCGTCCGCCCGTCGAACCCATCTCCTTCATTCTACCCGCTGCCAAACTCCGCGTCTGGTACCCCGGGTTCAGGGAGGCCGACCTGCGGCGGGGCGGATCGGGAACCGGAGGGACTATTCCAGATCCAGCCCCACATAGGTCGGCGATTCTTTCGATCGGCTCGCCTCGTACTCCGAGATCCGGTCCAAAATCCGCGCCTCGGCGTCCGGATCGTCCAGGCGGATTTCGTCCACGATGTAGTCGTCCGCGTTGACCAGCCGGGCATCCACCTCGATCCGCGCCTCCAGATCACTCAACAATTCGCGTGTCCGCGACAATTGGCTGTCGTCGATCCGCAACTCGCTGGCCGTCTTCGCCACCTCGACCATCTTCAACCGCGCTTCCAGGTTCTCGACCTGGACCTCCAATTGCCGCTTGGCCGCGATCATCGCCTGGAGTTTGTCCTGGGCCGCAGCCAAACCCCGCTCCCGCGCTTGCAGGATCTGCTCCAGATTCGCCACCGTGGCCTCGCGCGTCTCGTAACGCTCGAAACGGTTCGTCAAATCCGTTTCCACCTGCCGCGCACTATACGTGCGTCCGGAGTAGACAAAGTTGCTGTCGCCCCGGGCCAGATCCTCCCGCAATCGCTGGATGTCCTCCCACGTGTCCGCCAGCGTTTCCCGGCTGGAATTAATCTGCTCCTCGATCCGCCGCAATTCCAGCTCCTCACGAGCGATATCCCGCTTGTGACGGCCGATTTCGGGCTCCAGCGAGGCGATCATCTTTCGCGCCCGCTCCAGCTCGAACTTGACCGGCACGCTCTCCCGCACCGATCGGCTCATCCAACCCGCGGTGGTCGTCAGGTAACTGACCGCGTCCCGTCCGAAAAACAGCATGGCCATCAGCAACAAGCCGCCGCCTACCAACATGCCTCGCTTGAACATCTCTCGCTCCTCCCCGATTTCGAATGCCTCTCTTGGCCGATGTCGACGTCCGCCAAATCCCCGCTTATTGGGGTTTCACGCGTCTTCCCAGGCCATCGACCTCGTCAAGCTATTCGCTCCCGGCTGCCAGGTCTTTGGAAAAAAGTAGGGAACCTCAAAAAAATCAATGGCCCGCTTAAAAGGGGTAAAACGCTGATTCACCGCAAACCACTTCGGTCAATATGCGTTCACGGGGGACGGTCACAAATGAAGTTTTTACCCCTTTAAGCGGGCCATTGTTTACCAATGGTATCCAAACTGAAATAAACCCTGCGGCCCAACCCATGCGAGCCCCATCCCGAAAACTTGAGCGAGCCAGAGAGTTGCTTATGAGCGAGAATGCTCCGAATCACAGGCCAGGAGAAGAAAACGCAGGGGACACGGCG
>SLEY01000266.1 GCA_007124535.1 Planctomycetaceae bacterium | reverse complement strand
TGGTCCAGCGGATGCAGGCCGGGGCGACTCCGGAAGATGCCTGCCGCGAGGTGATCGCATTCGTCCGGAAACGACTGCAGCCCCGACCGGACCAGCAACTGGCGCTGCTCGCCCTGGGACGGGACGGAAGCGTGGGTGCGGCCAGTCTGCTGCCGGGTTTTTCCTACGCGGTTTCCAGCTCTGCCGGACATCAGATGGTCGCTTGCCCCGCAATGGCGAAACCGCACTCCCCAACCGCCCGAACTCACTGCGAGGAGTGAGGATCGATTCCGAAAGAGGATGGGATCGAACACTTTGGTTTTGAATCCCGCAAATGGAACACCCCCAGGTCAGGAGCCTGATCTCCTTGAGAGGCGGCAACAAAACTGGCCTGGGGGACCTACGTTCAACGGTTTCGGCGGGGTCGGAGACCGGGCCGAACCGTTTGGTTACCGCCTCCTATTGCTTTTGCCAATGAGGATTTTGCCGGGGGATCCGGGCGCCCATCTGCTCCAGCTTCTCTTGCAGGGTATCCCGCATCTGTTGCGCCTTCTGGCGGCGGATGCGGAGGTAATTGGTGGTTTCTCCCGGATCGATGGCCAGATTGTACAATTCCAACCGCGGCGGGTCGTAAAATTGGATCAGTTTCCATTCGCCTTGGCGGATGACCGAGTAGGGATCGAATCCGGCATGGCGATAGTGGGGAAAGTGCCAGATCAGGGTCTCGCGGTCCAAATCGTCGGCTTGGCCGCGGAGCAAGGGGACGAGGGACAGGCCGTCGATGGCCCGGTCGTCTGGCAAGGGGACGTCGGCCAGTTCCAGCAGCGTGGCGAAGACGTCCATCGAGATGACCGGCTGGTCATGGACTTGGCCCTCGTCGGTGACGCCTGGCCAGGCGACGATGAAGGGCACGCGAATGCCGCCTTCGAACGCGTAGCCTTTGCCCGAGTACAGGGGAGCGCAGCTGGTGTACCCCATCAGTCCGCCGTTGTCCGAGGTGAAGAGGATCACGGTGCGATTCAGGATCCGGGCTTCCTGCAGGGCCTGGACGACCTTTCCGACCCCTTCATCCAGGCTGTGGACCATGGCGGCGTAGACGGGATCGATCTGCGGGCCGGGCGGGTCGATGGCTCGGTACTTTTCGATCAGTTCGGGTTTGGCCTGGATGGGCGTGTGGACGGCATAGGGGGCCCAATGCAGGAAGAAGGGCCGATCCGCGTTCTGTGCGATGAAGGCGACCGCCTCGTCCGCTTCGCGATCCGTCAGGTATTCGCCTTCCTGGCGCGGTTCCAGGGTGGGGATGCCGCCGGGCAGCCGAGGATTGACATAGGGGTCGAAGAAGCTGGGGGGCTGGCCGAAATCGCAGCCGCCGATGTTCCGATCGAAACCTTGATCCTCCGGGTAATATCCCTCCATGCCCAAATGCCACTTGCCGATGTGGACGCTGCGATAGCCTCGGGGCGCCAGGGCTTCGGCCAGGGTGATCTCCTCATGTTCCAGCCACAAGGGGTTTTCGGGGACCGCCAGGCGGCGGTTGGGGTTCTTGATCCAGCCCGACGGATTCTGGCCGTCTTCGGGCATCTCGCCACCCTGGAACGTGGCTCGGATCCAGTCGGTGATGCCGATCCGGGCAGGATAGCGTCCGGTCAGCAAGGCGGCTCGGGTCGGCGAGCACACGGCGGCGGCCGCGTAGCCTTGGGTAAATCGGGCGCCTCGCTCGGCCAAGGCATCGATGTGCGGCGTCTGGAAGTACTCGCTGCCATAGCAGCCGAGATCGGCCCAGCCCAAATCGTCCACGTGGATCACCACCAGATTCGGCGGTGAATCGGCTTGGACCCCCGCGGCCAGCAGCAACAACCCGGCGGCGACCAACCAGCGCAACCGCAGAATTCGCGAAAGGGAAGGAAGACGAGAACAAGCAAACATCATGAGGGTCTCTCCTGGGGTTTGAGGTGAATCCGAGCGAGGGAGGTAGCCGGCGCCTCGTTTGTGGCGAAGCATCGGGCCCGCTTTCGGCGCGGGTCGCTCACCGGCCGGTTTGCTGTAGGGCATACAAACGTTCCATCGTGGCGACGAACAAGGTCCCATTCGCGGCAACCGCACTGCTGTAGACGGGCGAATCCATCCGGATTTGGTGCAGCACCTGCAATTCTCTGCCCGCGGCCAATATCCAGAAGTTGCCGCGGCGGGTGCCGATATACAATTTGCCATCGGCGACCAGGGGCGACGCCCAGATTTGGTCCCGCGTCGGGTGAACCCAGACCCGCCGCCCGTCCCGCGCGTCGACGCAGTGGATGTTGCCGGCCGTATCGGCGGCGTAGACCAGACCGTCATGGACCGCCGGCGTGGAACAACTATGACGTTCCAGCGGGTAGGACCAGACCAGCGCGTCTTCCGTCACGTCGCCCGAACCCGTGGCGTCGATGCACTGCAGCCAGGATTGCTGTTTGCCCCACCAGATGTCGCCGCCGACGGTCACGTACACCCGATCGGCGTGGAAGACGGGCATGCTCTTGATGCTGCTGGGGCCCTCGCGGCGATTCCGGATGTAGCTGTGAATGTCCTCCTTCGGGGCGTCCGGATCGCAATCGAATTTCCAAACCCGTTGCAAAGCTTGGACCGGACCGGCCGCCCGTTCCGCACGCTCGTCATGCTCCAATGCCTCAAAGGCGTACACGACGCCGTCGGGACCGCCGAAGAAGATCAGGCGGCGGCCGTTCACTTCGCCCAGCGCAGGCGACGACCACGCGCAGTGGAAAATCCGCTCGCTGATGCCTTCCCGTTCTTCGGCGATCAGCCGTCCGGTGGCTCGATCCACCACGACCAGCGCCGGGGCTTCGGGCCGTTCGACCCCATCGTGCCGGCTGGTCAAACCATTGCTGGTATTGACGTACAGGTAGGGCCCGTCCTTCAGGATCGAGCTGTGCGACGCATCGTGGGGTCGCACTCCCGCTTCGGCCCGCAAATCCAGCAGCCACACGATGTCCGCGTCGGTCTCGCCCAATTCCATCTCCGCCTCGCCTTGCGGTGTCATGTGGCGCGCTTCCTCCAGAAACGGGCCCTGATTGCCGTTGGCCAGTCCCTCCAAGTCCAGGGCCACGACTTCATTGCGATTCGTCACCGTATAGGCGCGATCCCCCGCGACGGTCGCTGGCGAACACATCCCCGCCCGCGGCCAATCCAGATAAATGTCGCCTTCCAGTTTCGGTACCACCAGTTGCCACAACAGGCTGCCATCGGATTCGTCCAGACACAGCATCACGCCACGATCCCCTTGATGGCGAGGATCGCGCGGCGGATGGTTGTTCGTACCGACCAGCACTCGCCCGGCGGCCACCACGGGTGTCGAGTAGCAGGCGGTTCCCAAAGGCACGGACCATAGGACATTCTCGCCGGTTTCGGGATCGAAGCGGGCGGGCAAGCCCACCTGATCCGACACCATATTCCGCGAATGACGTTGGCCCCATTGAGGCTGATCGCCCCCGAAAGCGAGGTTCGCCCCAGCCAAAAGCAGCGCGGGCAAAGCCAACCGGGGAGTCTTCCAAGATATCATGATCGAAACGTCCTTTTATAAACCGGGTGAGAAACGATTCGGATTTCGGCCATCTAACCAGCTCAGGCCCGGACATCATGCTAACCCTGCCAGCACCCTTTGTCCATTCGCGGCGCGCGGTACGAAAACCGGCAGCCACCGTTTACAATGTCCGAATAACGAACACAGCCGAGCGGCATGCTATGGAGGTCGTGGTGTACTTGGGAATCGAGATCGGAGGGACCAAGCTGCAGCTGGGCGTGGGCGAATCCGACGGTCGCCTGGTGGAACCCGTCCGCCGTTTGCAGGTGGTTCCCGCACGCGGTGCGGCGGGCATTCGGGAGCAGATCCAACGGGAGGCAGCCATTCTGCTGGCCCGCCACCCCGTGCAGGCGATCGGGGTGGGATTTGGGGGGCCGGTCGATGGCCAAGCGGGGCGGGCGATTCGGAGCCATCAGATCGACGGCTGGGAAGCCTTTCCGCTGGCCGCCTGGTGCGAACGGTGCTGGGGTCGGCCGACGAGGGTCGCCAACGACTGCGATGCGGCTGCCGTTGCCGAAGCCACCTGCGGGGCCGGGCGCTCGCACCGCTCGGTGTTCTACGTCACCGTCGGTACGGGGGTGGGCGGCGGATGGGTCGTCCATGGCCACTTGCAGGGGCAAGGCCAGCCGGCGATCGCCGAGATCGGCCAGATGCGACCTGGCTTGGGAGCGGTCCAGGCGGATCAAACGGTGGAATCGCTGGCCAGCGGCCGGGGCATCGCCCATTCCTTCCGAAACGCCCTGGCCGCAGGCGATTGGCAGCCGCCACCGTGGTTGCCCGGTAGGCCGCTCTGGCTTGCCGAATGCGAGAAATCAAAGCACGG
>SLEY01000566.1 GCA_007124535.1 Planctomycetaceae bacterium | reverse complement strand
ATGGGTTGCGGTTTCAATCCAGCAGATCGTCCGGTGGCTGGAGGGCCTCGTCCGGTAGACTCCGTTCCAAAATGCGACCGTATTCCTGCAGCGTGCGCCGCTGACCGACGGCCTGCCAGGGACCGACCCCCTGTAATTCGGGCATCAATTCGATCAGTTGCGAAACCAGACGTTCGGCCAGACGGCGAATCTGCGGCTCCCGCGCGTAATGCAGGATGGCCGTGGCGGTCTTCATCACGCGGACCAGATGCGCTCGTTCGTTGACGGGGCGCGAAAGAGGGGTTTCGGGTTCGACTAATAGCTCTTCCAGGGGAACATCCAGGGCGACCTGCCACTTGTAGAGTTCACTCAACCGCAGATCGGCCGTCTCCTTCTCCTGAGCCCGTGTCTCCGGCAAACCGGTTCTCAGCTGGCGAGCCGCCGTCCGCAACGACATGCCCTGCAGACGCCGCACCGTTCGGATCCGGTGCAAGCGTGGGGGCGACGTCTCATCACCTGGTTCGAACTTGCCGGCACGCTCCGAATCCACCGTCCGTGCGGCACCCGCTCCCAACGACATACTTGAAAACTCCCCATAAGATGGACACGATTTCACGCTAATCGTTAGACGCGGTACAATTCGGCAGAGTTCCCTCGCTCGCAAAGAAAGGAGTCCCCAACCCACGGGCACCCCTGGAATACTCCGCGCGGCAACCGCTTTTCGAGCCGCAACAATTCATTATAGTTAAAGCACGCGAACGATATCGGCCTGCGACAACCCGGTCGATCGGATGCCGTCCCAAGCGGGCGCGTCACGGAGATGTGTACCCGAAAGTGTGGCGGTCTTCCATCTTATGGTGTCGGACGGCGAGGTGTCTCCGGCATCCCCCTATCCCCCCTCTCAAAGGAGAAGCAACGATGAAACGATGGTTTCGCTGGACTACGACCGGCCTTCTCACTGCCCTGGCCATGGTGTTGGCCTTGGGCTTGGCCCGAGCCGATGACGAAGACAACTGGCTCCCTCTGTTCGACGGCAGCGACCTGTCGGCTTGGCAGAACCGCGACGGTGGCCCTCCCGGTGACGGCTGGGTGATCGAGGACCACGTCGTGACCCTCCGGAATCCCCGCACCGGCTACCTTTGGACCCGGGAGCAATTCGGCGATTTCGTCCTGGAACTCGAGTATAAGACTCAGGGCAACAGTGGCGTCTTTTTCCGGACAGGGAATCTGCGAGACCATGTGCAGACGGGCCTGGAAATGCAGGTGCACCGGCCCACGGACAACCTGAACCGCGGAAGCGTCGGTGGCATCTACGACGCCCTGGCCCCCAGCAAGAATGCGGCCACCGACGGCTGGAATCACGTAGTTTTGCAGGCCCGGGGCAGCCGGATCACGATCGACATGAACGGCGAGCGGATCATCGACGCCGACCTGGACGACTGGACCGAGCCGCGCCGGAATCCCGACGGCTCCCCGAACAAGTACCGCACGGCGTTGAAGGATTTTCCGCGAGAAGGCTACATCGGCCTGCAGGATCACGGCGACGTGGTGAGCTACCGCAACATCCGCATTCGCCCGCTGTAACCGCCGGCCGGCTCCTCCCCACCCGGACGACCTGGGTGGGGAAGGAAAAGGAAGGCAAAACCGGGGGGCAATTTGTGCCTGTCAAGGCCCATCGGTTTGCTCCCTTTTTGTGCTGCATCGATCCTCACTCCCCGCAGGGAATTCGGGCCATTTCGGAGTGCGGTGGTCGGCTGCAGTCATCGGCGTTGGCTTCGACGCCGTGGCGGCGCCGTCGGAGTGCAGCCGACCGCCGATGGCCCAGCCAACAGGGGCGGCCGCGCACTTCCGCGGACGCTCGTCAATCGCAAGAAGACATTCCTCCGCCCAAAACCATCATTCCCTGCGTTCGAATGTCTTCCGCATATCCTCCAGGGCCTCGAACAACTTGTCGAAGGGTTCTTTGAACTTCTTCACGCCGTCCCTTTGAAGCTGCTCCGTGATCGGGTCCAGGTCGATCCCCAGTTCCGCGAGTTGGCCCAACTGCCGTTCCGCTTGGTCCACGTCTTCGAGGAGTGTGGCGCCGCGCACTTTGCCGTGCTCGCGGAAAGCATCCAGCGTCGCCGGCGGCATGGTGTTCACCGTTTCGGGACCGATCAACTCCTCGACATAGAGCACGTCGGAGTAATCAGGGTTCTTCGTGCTGGTGCTGCCCCAAAGGACCCGCTGGACACGGGCTCCGGCTCGTTTCCTCTCCTGAAACGCCTCGCTATGGAAGATTTCCCGAAATCGCTGGTACGTCACTTTGGCGTTGGCCACCGCGATCTTGCCTTTCAAAGCCTTCGCTTCTTCGGCGCCCACCGCATCGAGGGCTTGGTCGACTGCCGCGGTGATGCGACTGACAAAGAACGAAGCGACCGAGGACGTATGTCGCGGATCGTCCCTCTGGTCCAGGGATCGGAGGTACGCTTGTGCGACGGCTTCGTAATGGTGGATCGAGAACATCAAGGTGATGTTGATATTGATTCCCTCGGCCAGCAGCGACTCGATCGCCGGGATGCCCTCGTTCGTCGCCGGCACCTTGATCATCAGATTGGGCCGATCAACCGACTTCCACAATCGGCGGGCCTCGTCGATCGTGCCTGACGTGTCGTAGGCCAGATCGGGAGAAACCTCCAGGCTGACGAACCCGTCGGCGCCCTCCGTTCGATCGAAGACCGGCCGCAGCACGTCGGCGGCCGCACGGATGTCGGCGAGTACGATGGCTTCGTACAGCTCCTTGATCGGAAGCTCCGGACTCGAAGATACCAGCTCGCGGATCTGCCGGTGGTACTCCTCGCCGCCCGTAATCGCTTTCATGAAGATCTGCGGATTGCTGGTAAGGCCTCGGAGTCCATCCTCTTCCACCATCTGCTCCAATCTGCCGCTCTCGATCAAGCTGCGGCGAATGAAGTCGAGCCAAACGGATTGACCCTGTTGTTGCAATTGCAAGAGCGGGTTCATGTCGGCCTCCTTTTTCGTCGGAGCGACGGCGTGTCGCCCGGGTCGGACATCCTGTCGCGGTCGCCGCCGGCGGCTCCGAAACACAGTTCCACCTACGCCGCCCCCGGTGCGGGGACGTCCAGCGGCGTGTTGTGGATGTGATTGAAGTAGTTCGACAGGGTCTTTTGCGCGAGGATCGTGACCACTTCCGCAACGTGCTCGTCGGTATAGCCGGCGCGGCGAAAGGCGTCCAGGTCCTGATCGTCGACGAAGCCCCTGGTCTCCAGCACGCGACTGGTGAATCGCACCAGGGCCGCATGGCTCGGCTCACTGGCTTCGCCCCGACGCAGCCGGTGAATTTCCTCCTCCGGCAGGCCTTTCATCTCCGCCGTCATGGTGTGAGCGCCCAGGCAGTATTCGCAGCCGTTCCATTCACTGGCTCGGAGTCGGACGATGTCCTGCTCGACGGGGCTCAGCTTCCCGCCTGCAATGAGCTTTTCGAGGGTCAGGTACGCCTCTAAAGCCAGAGGGGCGTTGGCGAGCCCCTTGAACAAATGGAATACGTTTCCGAACTCCTGCTGCGAAGCCTCGAAAAGTTCTTTGACTTCCCCCGTGGCGGCTTCCGTTTCAATGACCTTCAATCTGGGCATGGTTCTCCTCCTCTTTCTCCAAAAGCTGTTCGATTCGCCTTTTGCCACCCTGCAATTCCCGTACCAAGCCTCGTCTTCGGGGAATCGGTCGTACAAGCCGTATCAACCCACGCCACGACCGCAGCGAAAAAGCCTCGCACATCCACCCTCCCAGCGCAAGCAAAAGCGGACATCGGTCAACGCCGGACGGCGGCTGGTGGGACATCACGCGGAGACGCCCGGCGTCGTGGCTCGAAACGCTCGATGCGCGCCCGGGCGCCAGCGTCCCACCTGGAACTCGCGGAATTGGGTGTGTCTACCACGTAGGGGTGTTGACATGGAAACTGGGGCCTATAACACTCGCAATGGGCCCGAGTAGATCTAGGTTGGCTTGGGTGCCAACTACTGGGGGCCTTAGAATCCTTCTAAAGGGAGAGTGTTATGCAACGGTTTGTGAAGTGGACGGTTGTGGCAGGCGCGCTGCTGGCCGCGGTGGCCGTCAGCCAGGCGCGTACGATGCGGATCGAAGGGCTGGAGGTCACGAAGGTCGAAATCGGTGCCGTGGCCCCGGAGTTCTCGTTGTTCGGCGTGGATTTGCGGTACCATTCGCTGAGCCATTACGGAGACAAAGATGCGATTGCTGTCGTGTTTCACTGCAATCACTGTCCCGTGTCGCGAATGAATGTCGATCGGCTGGTCGAATTGGGCAACCACTACCAGTCCGAGCACAATGTGCAGTTCCTGTTGATCAACCCGAATCCGGTTGACAAGGTGGCTGCGGACGGGTT
>SLEY01000140.1 GCA_007124535.1 Planctomycetaceae bacterium | reverse complement strand
CACTGCCGAATCGCTTGGGCTTCCGCGCGATCCTGCTCGATCATGCTGGCCCCATGGGCATTGACATGGCCCAGTTCGCGGGCGTCCAGCCCCGAACTTTGCAACGCGCCGTCGATCGAACGGGTGATGGCGTGAGGGATCGGCTCTCCCGGTGCTGCGATGGTTTGGAACGTGCGGCCGAAACCGCGGACGCGGGCCAGAATCTTCGCACCGCGGGCTTCTGCAAACTCCCGGCGTTCCAGAACAAACGCCGCGGCGCCCTCGCCCACTACCCCACCATCTCGCTGGGCATCGAACGGCCGGCAGGCGGCCGCCGGATCGTCCGACCGGTGCGACCACTGGCGGTCGCCACGATACAGCATTCGTGTCAAATTCACCCGCGTGCCCGTTCCGCCCGCGAACATGACATCGGCCATCCCGCGCTGAATGGTGCAGACCGCTTCGATCAAGGACAACAGACCGGAAACTTCGTCCAAGGTGATCGTGTTGTTGGGGCCGCGAGCGTCCAACACGATGGCTGCGTGACAGGCGACCATGTTGGGTAGATATTTGAGCATCCATAAGGGGTAAAGATCGCTCATCGCTCCCTCGCCCCAAAGTTCCGCGCGAATCTGGCCATCCACCACACATTTGCGGTAGGCAGCCGCCAGCTCATCCAACTCGCAATTGAACATTTCCGCGCCCAGCACCCCGCCAAGACGATCCGGATCGACATCGCCTCGATTCAGTTGGGCATCGTCCATCGCCATCATGGTCGCCGCGTAACCGATCTGGATCTCGCGCGACATCAGTTTGATGCTCTTCCGGGGCTTGACGTATTTCTTTCCTTCAAAATCGGGCACCTCGCCACCAAATTGGACCGGAAGCTCCGTCCCTTGCCCAAACGAAAGCGGGCGGATGCCGCTACGCCCTGCGAGCAGCGAATCCCAAAACGCCTCACGCCCAATACCGATCGGGGAAACAACGCCCACTCCCGTGATAACGACTTCGCAACAGTCTGCCATAACGTTCCACTTGTCAATGAATGCGGTTCCCCCGGATTTGCCAACGCGGGGCACGTCCTAGTCTCTGTAACGGTCCTTCTCTCTTTATCGTTGGTTGGCAGGCTGCGGATGAGTCGAGTTGTCTGGACCGGCCACCCTGGCGACCGATTACGCGGTTCGTGACGATTATCGCGGGCGACGCGGTGATTCGAGGATGGCGATCAGTCCCAAAATGCAGAACACGATCAGCAGGATGACGACGGCTCCGAACGTGTCGACATGCCTTAGCAACAGCGCGCCCAACCCACAAGTCAGCGTCGTCAGATAGATTGTCAACACTGCCTGAGTGTTGGTAAATCCCAGGTCCACCAAACGGTGGGAAAAATGGTTCTTGTCCGCCTGAAAGGGACTGCGGCCCTCGCGAAGCCGGATCCAGATCACGGTGACCGTATCATACAAGGGGACCGCCATGACGACCAACGGCGCCAGCACCGCATGCCGCGCCTCGCCCTCATAACCCGAATAAGTCGCCAGCAAGGTCGCCACCGCCAAAGAGAACCCGACGAAATAGCTGCCCGCATCGCCCATAAAAAGTCTGGCTACGGGACGGTTATGCCAAAGGAAGCCCAAGAGGCTGCCCGACAACACCAGCAGGAATCCGGCGACGAACAATTGGGGGATGCCCGTCCCCGGAGCCGGCGTGGTCAACAGCACGGTTGCCAGCAGCAGCGAAACGATGGTCGCAATTCCGGCCGACAGTCCGTCCATATTGTCCAGCATATTGAACGAATTGATCAACCCGACAATCCAGATCACCGACAGCATCGCGGTCAGGGCGGGGACGTCCAGAAACAGCGTCAGACGCCAATCCCGGGCGAACACGCAGACTGCTGCAACCGCCACTTGGAGACCCAATCGGATCTTCCAATCCAAACCACGCCAATCGTCTGTTAATCCGACCAGCATCAGCAGCGTGCCGGCGCCCAGCAGGAATGCCAGCGATCCGGTCTGCTGTTGAAGCCCATCCAAATGAACTTGGACCAATCGGGGCAACCAGCCGGCAGGCACGACTCCACCGCGAATGGCTGCCAGCAGCAGCAGCCCGGTGACCAGGGGCAGGAGGACGGCCAGCCAGATGGCGATTCCTCCACCCAAAGGAGTCGGTTTGAAGTGAACCTTCCGACTCCCCGGCTGATCGACCAGTCCCCAGCGGGGTGCCCAGCGTCGCATGGCCCGTCCGGCAAGCGCACTGAGCAGCAGGCTGGGCAGCAACGCGGCGGGGATGAACCAGAGGGGGACTTCAGGCGCCATGTATCACCCCGCGCAGGAAATGGCGACAACGGTCGAAGAAATCGTGATAGGCGGCTGATCGATAATCGGCATAGGTCCAGGCTTGGGGACACCAGCCCCGTTTTCGTTGATAATGGAGTGTCACCTCGGCAAAAATCCCCTGATCCAGGTAGATCCGATGGTTGCGATCCTTGGTGGTGGCCAGCACCAATTTGGCCTCGGTCAAATAGCCCGGATCCAGATTCAAGGGACGGACCTCCTCGGCGGGATGCAGTTGTACGTATTCCTGCTCCCAGCGGTTCGTCTGGTGTTTGCGGGCGACCAGTTCGGCGGGGTCGATCAAATGGGCAAAAGCGAACAGGACTTTCTTCAAGCCGGGGCCCATGGTGGGTTCATAGTAGTCGGTTTGCTCGAAGGCGAAGACCGGGCTGGCGTCCCACAGCGGCCCCCAAGCGGTGGTGACCCGCTGGCGGGCCCATTCCAAGGCCGCATCATGGCGGCTGAATGCGGCCAACAGCGCTAAGACCGGTGAATGTCGGCGTATGTCCCCCATAAGGCATCAATAGGCTTTCGCGAAAATCGCCCGTCGGGTACTCGGGGCTCCCGTCAAAATGCACCTCCCCGGCTCGGGTTCCGCGTCTAACGGCAGGCAGCGGACCGTGACCTTCAACTCTTTCAACAGCGGGTCCTCCTCGGCCCGCTCGTGCCACGGACAAACGGCAAACCCGCCGTGGATCTCCGGTTTCTCGCCGTTTCGGGGTGTGAAGAAGTCGCGGAAGGCTTCGCGATCGTCCAAGCGATGCGTATGCTGCTCGCGCAGCCGCAGCGCTCGTTGATACAGTCCGCTCTGCATCTCATCCAACATCTGCCCTACGCAGCCGACGAACTCGTCCCGCCCATAACTGCGTTTTTCGCCCGTATCGCGCCGAGCCACAAAGACCGCCTGCTGGCTCAAATCCCGCGGTCCCACCTCGACCCGCAGGGGCACGCCACGCTTGACATGCTGCCAGTTCTTCTCCCCGCCACGCAGATCGCGATCGTCCACCCAGGCACGGATCGGCCCGCCCGAGAAACTCTCTTCCTGCAAAGCTTGCCTCAGACGCTCGCAGTAGGCCAGCACGTCGGCCCGCTGTTGATCATTGCGGTAAATCGGCAGAATCACGACATGTTTGGTGGCCAGCTTCGGGGGCAGCACCAGCCCGTCGTCGTCGCTGTGGGTCATGATCAGGGCGCCGATCAAGCGAGTGGAAACGCCCCAGGAGGTGGTCCAAGCGTACACCTCCTGACCGTTTTGATCCTGGAATTTGATTTCCTGAGCCCGAGCGAAATTCTGCCCGAGAAAGTGAGAGGTGCCCGCCTGGAGAGCTTTGCGGTCCTGCATCATGGCCTCGATCGACAACGTCGACACGGCGCCGGGGAACCGCTCGCCCGCCGTCTTCTCCCCCTTGATGACCGGTACGGCCATCCAGTTTTCGGCAAAGTCGGCATAGACGTCCAACATCTGGAACGTCTCCTGCTGGGCTTCCTCCTCCGTGGCATGCGCCGTGTGCCCCTCCTGCCAGAGGAATTCCGTCGTCCGCAGAAACAACCGCGTCCGCATCTCCCAACGCACCACATTGGCCCATTGGTTGATCAGGATCGGCAAATCGCGATAGGACTGGACCCATTGTGCGTACATGGCCCCGATGATGGTTTCGCTGGTCGGCCGCACGATCAGGGGCTCTTCCAGTGGCCCCGCCGGAACCAGGCCTCCAGAGGGATGAGGTTCCAGGCGATGGTGGGTCACGACCGCACATTCCTTGGCAAAACCCTCCACATGAGCGGCTTCCTGCTCCAGGAAACTCATCGGAATGAACAGGGGGAAATAGGCGTTTTCGTGACCCGTCGCTTTGAACATGCCGTCCAGCACCCGCTGCATGTTCTCCCAGATCCCCCACCCCCACGGTTTGATCACCATGCAGCCACGGACCGGTGAATTTTCTGCCAGATCCCCCGATCGGACGACCTGCTGGTACCACTCGGGATAGTCTTCTTCACGTGTCGGACTGATTGCATGTTTGGTCTTTTTGGCCATGATTCTCCCTGTGTCTTGCGAAACGAACCGCTGCCGCCGTGAGATTAT
>SLEY01000224.1 GCA_007124535.1 Planctomycetaceae bacterium | reverse complement strand
GGGCCAACGTTTGCCGGCCAGTTACTGCAATTTCTACCTGGCCAACGGGCTGTGTCTGGTGCCCCAGTTCGATGACCCGGCCGATGAAGCGGCCTGCCGAATTCTGGGCTCCCTCCTGCCCAATCACCGTGTGGTGGGGCTTCCCGCGTTTGACTTGGTCTGGGGACTGGGCGCCTTTCACTGTCTGACCCAGCAGCAACCGTGCCCGACGATCCAACCCGCGGACCAGGGCACAGATCACGGCTGAGATCCCCCATCCCCCCGAGTACAAGGGGACAGGAGGTGGGCGGCTTCGCGTGATGCATGCATTCCCTCCCCCCTTGTACTCGGGGGGGGTTGGGGGGGCGGCCGATGCATATCGGACAGTCTCTGCCGCGCGCGGTATGACCAATGACCAATGACCAATGCCCCCATTTCGTCTTTGCGCGTTGAATGTCCTGTCCGAGTTGATTAAACTTGCACCATGCTTGACGCCTGTTCCGCAACGGCAGTGGCGTGAGAAATGTTCCTTTCGAGGGCCGAGGGGGCGGGATGGGCAAGGACCGGAGAGTTGGCGATGCCGATTGAATCCATTTGTCCGGGTTGTGGGAGTTCGTTGCGGGTGGCTGACGAGCATGCGGGGCGTCAGGCACGGTGCCCGGCCTGCCAAACCATTTACGTCGTCCCGTCCGCTTCGACCGCTCCCCAGACACCGGTCGCGGCGGTTGTGACCAATCGCTGGTACCTTCGGACGCCGGACGGGCGGGTCTACGGGCCCGTCTCGCGCAGCGAACTGGAGGGGTGGCGCCAACAGGGACGGGTCGGTCCCGGTTGCCAAGTGCGTTCGGACGAGGACCCGGTCTGGCGTGCGGCCGGCCCGAGCGTTTCCCCCCATATGACACCCCACCGCGGCGGTCTGATCTTGGCGTTCGGAATACTGACGTGGCTGGTGTGTCCGATTTTTGGATTGTTTGCTTGGGTTATGGGGGACATGGATCTGCGGGCCATGCGAGAGGGTCGCATGGATCCGCAGGGCGAATCGCTCACCCAGGTTGGCAGGATCCTGGGGATGGTTTATGTCATGATCCTGATCGCGTTCGCCGTAGTTTTTCTCGGAGTGATGATCGTGGGGATCGCTGTCGTTTAGCCCCTGAAATGATGGCATGGTTTTCCGATGGTTCAATCAGACCGCCACAATGTGTTACATTCCAGCGTGCTGGTATTGAACCGCTCGTATGTCGCGCTACGGGTGGTGAGTGTGCGGCGAGCGATTGTGATGCTGTTCCGAGACGCCGCCGAGGTGATTCAGTTGGAGAACGGTGGTTACGCGAACTACGATTTCGCTTCGTGGTGTGAATGGAGTGCGTTCCGGGACGAAGCGGGGAACGGCGAATTATCGGGCAATGGCGACGGTTCGGGACAGGCGCCGGATTGGTTGCGGACGGTCCGGCATCGGGTTCTGGCGCCGCGGGTCATTCGGCTGTTGCACTTCGATCAATTGCCACGGTTATCGGTGCGTTTGAACCGGAAAAGCTTATTTGCCCGGGATGAGAACCGCTGCCAGTACTGTGGCCGGGAATTCTCGGTCAGTCAATTGAGTTTTGATCATGTGACGCCGCGCAGCCGGGGGGGCAGGACGATTTGGGAGAACGTGGTCACCTGTTGTTTGGCCTGCAACTCGAAGAAGGGCGACCGAACTCCTCGCGAAGCCGGAATGGATTTGTGGCAGCGGCCTCGGCGTCCCAAGTGCGATCCGGTGCTCCGGTTAAAACTGGGCAACCCGCGTTACCAACTTTGGCAGCCCTTCCTGGCGGCGAATCGCGGCGGGATCGAAATCGGCTGAGTTCCCCCGCGTTTTCCTGGCTCAGGCGGGGTGGGCGAGGCGTTGACAAGGGCTGCGGAAGGCTCATAGAATCGGCGACGTGTTCCCCCTTAGGAATCAGAAAGCAGGACCTGAATGAGCAAGGCCACCTACAAGGAGGCGGGAGTCGATCTGGAGGCGTACCGGGACGCGATGGCGCGGTTGCCACAGCTGATGCACCGCACGCATTCGCCGCGGGTCATGAAACTGGAAGGCGGTTTTGCGGGACTATTCCGGCTGGATTTCGACAAACCCCTGTTTGCACGCCGGTACCAGGACCCCGTGCTGGTGGCCTGCAGTGACGGGGTGGGCACCAAGTTGAAAGTTGCTCAGCGGTGCGGGCGGCATGACACGGTGGGGATCGATCTGGTCGCCATGTGTGTGAACGACGCGCTGTGTTGTGGCGCCGAGCCGCTTTTCTTCTTGGACTATGTGGCGATGTCTCGAGACGACCCGCCGTTGTTGGAGCAGATTGTGCGGGGGATCAGCGACGGTTGCGTCCAGGCGGATTGTGCTCTCTTGGGGGGTGAAACCGCGATCATGCCCGATTTATATCAACCCGGCGAATACGATCTGGCCGGGTTCTGCGTGGGAGTGGTCGAGCGGACGGGGTTGATCGATGGCCGGGCCATCGTGCCCGGGGACGTGGTGCTGGGCGTGGCGTCCAGCGGGTTGCATTCGAACGGTTACAGTTTGGTGCGGCAAGTGGTTTTCGAGCGGGCCGGATTGGACGTCCAGACGCCGATCGATGTGCTGGGCCGGACGGTGGGCGAAGTCCTGTTGACTCCGACCCGGATCTATGCCCGCCCGTTTCGCAAGCTATTCCGCCGCGAGGGCGGTTCTGCCGCCGTGCATGGGATCGCCCACATCACGGGTGGCGGGTTGCAGGAGAATCTCCAGCGGATTTTGCCGCCGGGTGTCGCCTTGCGGCTGGACACGGACGCCTGGCCCATCCCCTCCGTTTTTGGGTGGCTCCAACAACTGGGACAGATCGAGGACGCGGAAATGGCCCGGGTCTTCAATCTGGGCTTGGGACTGGCCCTGGTGGTGGCTGAGGATCGAGCGGAGGAGATCCAGGGCCTGTTTGGCGAGTTCGAGCTAGCCAATTGGCGCATCGGCGTGATCACGTCGGCCGCCGGTTGATCCAACCCTTCTGGCTTCCTCTTGACCGGGATTCGCCGCACTATTGCCGCCGGAGCGTGAAACGCGTGAAATGAAAGCCGGTTTCTTCGTTCGTCAACAGGCTGCCTCCGGGCGCCAGGTAACGAGCGATCACGGAGAAGGGCGGCAAGGGGTGTTCACGCAGGGCCCCGTCCAAAGCCCCGAAAAATGGGTTGTTTGGCCCTTGGGCTGCCAGCTGATCGCGGGTTGTCTCGGCCACGGCCAATTCGTACAGCAGTCGCATCGATTCTTCCGGCCGATCGAAGGAAAACAAGCCCGGACTCTGGCCGCCGTGCTGCCGCCGAATCCGGCTGGCAATCAGTTTGTAGTCCAATTCGTGCCCCAGCGAGAGCGAGGCATCGGATTGCGTGATCACGGCCTGGCGGAGCAATTCGCTGCTGTCGGAGATCAGCAGATAATCGCCCAGCAGGGCGAACGCCGGATCCGGCTGGCGGACCAGTTCCTGGCCCGGGGCCTGGGAGGGCGGCGCCGTCGTAGTCAGCTGCCAGTACTCGGTCATCCCCCACGATTTGCGTTCCAAAGAAGCGCCCAGGTGTTCGGTCAGTTTCAACCACGTGTTGCGGAAGCGCGCGGGGTCCTTCACTTGGAAACCAACCAGATTCGCACGGCTGTTCAGCCGGGCTGGCCGGACCATCCAGCTGATATGCGACATCCGGCCGGTGATTGCGGCCAGGAATTCCTGTTCAAAATCGATTCCCAGGGGGATGGAGAAGCTTTGATCCACATCGCGTCGCAAAGCGCCCTCGCCGCGAATGGCGTCGTAGAGTTCGCGCAGGGCGGGATAACCTTTTTCCACATCCCAGCGTAGGCTGGTATAGCTGACCGCATCGCGAGGCACCCATCCTTCCGGGGTAATGTCGCCTCCTTGCAGAGCGGTGACTTCGAAGACGCCGCGCCGCGGGCGCTCCAGCAGCAGATGCACGTTCAACAGATTGTCATACTGCTCGGTCACCAGACTCAGGCTCCCACCGATCCCGCGGATCCCATCCAGTCCCAGCGGGTTCAGCAGGGCCAGGAACACTTGGCCGGGCACGCTGCCCCGGGCCGCACGCCGGGTCAATTCCAAAGCGTCCACGAAAAACGCCCCGGTCGGCGGTTCCTCCAATTCTCCGGCACACCGCTTCATGATGGCCGCATACGCCGAGTTATCCGACAGTTGGCGACCATTGGGTTGTCCCTCCCACGCGGCGAGCAGGTCCGAGGTCGCCTGGACGCTGTTGCTGAGGATCAAGGTCCCCTCCTTTTGAAGGTACGACAATTCGCGGTTCGCTTGAGGATGTTGGTGGATCACCATCTCCGACCCCTCGGAACGCTGGGTTCGGCGGCGAGTTCCCTGTTCCGCCAAGCTGGTTTCCAAGCGGTCCAGCAGGTGCCGG
>SLEY01000385.1 GCA_007124535.1 Planctomycetaceae bacterium | reverse complement strand
CGGCGAGGTGGATCGGCGGATCCAGGCGTCGGTCGAGCAACTGTTGGACCGCTGGTCCGAACGCGCGCCCGAGGGTCGCCGACCCGTGCTGGTGCTGGAATTTCGCGACCCGACTGGAGGAGGGGGACGATCCAGCCAGTTCGAACGGGCTCTGTCGCTGGCTCGTTTCCTTTCGGGAGGCCGTTTGTCGCGCGTTCGCACCGTGGCTTGGCTGACCGGACCCGTCTCCGGCCACGCCGTGTTGCCGGTGTTGGCCTGTGAAGAGATCATCGTGGGGCCTTCGGCCGAACTGGGGCAGGCCGGTGCGGAAGAAGCGCATGTCGACCCGACCATTCGCTCGGCTTATCGCGACTTGGCCGAACGGCGGCGGACCATTCCGGTTCCCATCGTCATGGGGATGCTGGATGCACAACCAGCCGTTTATCGAGTTCAAACGCTGGACGGCGTTCGATTCGCCTTGGAAGACGAACTGCCGGAACTGCAGAAAGAGGTGGCGGTCAGCTCCGTAGAGCGGGTGGTTCCCGATGGCGAGATGGCTTACTTCACGGGCACGGAACTGCGTTTGGAACTGGGTTTCGCCAGCCATATGGCCCGGGACCGTGCCGAGCTGGCGGCCGCCTTGCGGGTCCCGCTGGGCACGATCCAAGAAGATCCGACGCTGGGTGATGAAAAACGTCCTTTGCGAGTGGATTTGGTGGGGCCGATCCAGCGGGACAATATCGCGTGGATCGAGCGGGGGCTGCGGGAGCAGATCGATCGGCAGCGGGTGAATCTGGTGTTCCTGGTGATTGACAGTCCGGGTGGGTCGCTGATCCACAGTCTGCGATTGGCGGCCTACCTGGCCGAACTGGATTCCGGCCGGGTGCGGACGGTGGCTTATGTCCCTGCCCAGGCGCGCAGCGATGCGGCCTTGATCGCTCTGGCCTGCGACCAATTAGTGGTGGGCGAACACGCTGTTCTAGGTGGCCCGGGGCATCAGCGAATCGGACCCCAGCAACTGGAGGATGCACGACCGGCCGTTCAACAAATCGCCAGCCAGAAAGGTCGCTCGTGGTCGCTGTTGATGGCGATGTTGGATCAAGAGTTACGTATCCGCCGTTATCAACAGGAGGGCACGGGAATCGTGCGGCACTTGGCCGCGGACGAGTTGGCGGAACAGTCGGACAGCGGCGACTGGCAAGTGGCGGGCGATCTGCCGACCGCGACCGGGTTGCGCGGCCCTCAGGCCGTGGAGACGGGTCTGGCGGTGAGGCAAGCGGCCGATTTTGCGGAAGTGCAGGCAGCCTTTCAGGTGGCCAACGGGTTGCCGGCGGTGCGGCCGAATTGGGCCCACCGGCTGATCGAGTTCCTGGCATCGCCCCGCGTGGCGGGTACCCTGCTGTTCATCGGCTGGTTCGCCCTGATGTTCGAATTCATGTCCCCCGGATTGGGACTTCCGGGCTTCCTGTCGGCCGTGTGTTTCCTGCTGTTCTTCTGGTCGTCCGTGTTGCATGGTACGGCCGGTTGGTTAGAGATCCTCCTGTTTGTGGCGGGTATTGTTTTCGTCGCTTTGGAGATATTCGTACTGCCCGGTGTGGGGGCATTCGGGATCGGTGGCGCCGGATTGATCGTGGCGTCGATCGTGCTGGCCAGTCAAACATTTGTGATTCCGCGCAACCCGTACGAATGGAGTCAGGTTCCCAATTCGTTGTTGGTGCTGTCCGCCGCCGGTGCGGGGATGATCCTGTCGTTGCTCTGCATGCCCCGCCTGCTGACCCACGCTCCCGTGTTCTGCCGGATCGCCCTGGAATCTCCGGATGCGATCGAACTGGAGACGATTCGTTACCAGGAGTCGCTGGTCCATTGGGACTATCTGCTGGGAAAGCGGGGGGTGACGGTCACGCCGCTGACACCTTCGGGCAAGGCGCGTTTTGGCGACGAGTTGGTGGACGTGATCAGCGACGGGGACTTGGTGGCGGCGGGGACCGATGTGACGGTGGCCGAAGTGCGCGGTAACGAGGTGGTGGTGCGAACGTTGACGTGAGGCCCGTAAGATGCTGGACGCCCTGTTTTGGTCGATTATCCTGCTGGTCGTGGGGATCGGTTTGGTCGCGATGGAGCTGTTTATTCCCTCGGGCGGGGTGCTCAGCGTGCTCGCGGGGGTCGCGGTCATCGGGTCGGTCATGATGGCCTTTTCCGGGGGCGTCGCGTCGGGGTTGATCGTTTTGGCAGTAACGCTGGTCCTGCTGCCTTTGATTTTGGCGGCGGCGGTGCGGTGGTGGCCTTACACGCCGCTGGGCCGGTTGATGGTGCTGCACACGCCCCAGCCGCTGCCGGACGGTACCGCGGACACGCCGGAGCATCAGGAATTGCAGACGTTGGTCGGCCGCCAGGGGGTGGCCAAGACGAAGCTGTTGCCCAGCGGGGCGGTGCGGATCGAAGGGCGAACCTATGACGCGCTCAGCGAGGGGACGGCGATCGACGAGGGCCAGCCGGTGCGGGTCAAAGCGGTGCGGGCCAACCGGATCGTGGTGGCCGCCGTCCTGCCCGACCAACCGACATCCCGGAGCGAGCAATCCGACATCCTGGACGAACCGGCCGAGAACCTGGGGCTGGAAAGCCTGCAGGATCCTCCCTGGTGAACCGAATCCCCAAGAAACTTTGCCGGTTGGGTGAGGAAAACGATTGCAGACCGCCGGCCGAGCGAGTACAACATTCAGAGGCCAGGGTCGTCGGTGACCCTCGGCCCCAGTACGGCAACTGACAATTTTTCTACCCACGTGAGAGGGGTGTGCCATGCACTTGCTCGCGCAAGATCCCGATCCCAGGACAATGATCATTATCGGAATCACCGTCGTCATCCTGGTGATCCTCATGGTCATTGTAAGTGTATTGGCCCGGTATTTTCGGCTGTGGATCCAGTCGATCCTGACCAATGCGGGCATCACGATCTGGGATCTGCTGGGGATGACGTTCCGCAAAGTCAATCCCGCGGTGATCGTCCGCAGCAAGATCATGGCCGTCCAAGCCGGTTTGGGCGAGGATAGCGGGGTGACCAGCAAGGCCCTGGAATCGCATTATCTGGCCGGGGGCAACGTGCCCCAGGTGATCCGAGCGCTGATCGCGGCACAGAAAGCGAAGACCATCCAATTGTCCTTCCGCGAGGCCACGGCCATCGATTTGGCCGGTCGCGATGTCCTGGAATCCGTCCAGACCAGCGTCTATCCCAAAGTGATCGATTGCCCGGCCCGCGGCTCCAAAAAAACAACGCTGGACGCCGTCGCCAAGGATGGGATCCAATTGAAGGTCAAGGCGCGGGTGACCGTGCGGGCCAACCTGCAGCAATTGATCGGCGGGGCGACGGAAGAGACGATTACCGCTCGTGTGGGGGAGGGCATCGTCAGCGCGATCGGCTCGGCCCAATCGCATGCCGAGGTGCTGGAGAACCCGGATCTGATCTCCAAGGCGGTCCTGGCCCGCAAATTGGACTCGCAAACCGCGTTCAAGATCGTCTCGATCGATATTGCGGACATCGATGTGGGAGAGAACATCGGGGCACGTTTGCAGGCCGACCAGGCGGAAGCCGATACGCATGTGGCGCGGGCCCGGGCGGAGGGCCGGCGGGCCATGGCGGTGGCTCACGAGCAGGAAATGCAGGCCGGGATCGAAGAGAGTCGAGCGGAATTGGTCAATGCGGAAGCGGAGGTTCCCAAAGCGATCGCCGAGGCCTTCCAGACCGGGAAACTCGGCGTAGTCGATTACTATAAGCTGCGGAACATCCAGGCGGACACCGGCATGCGCGACGCCATCGCGCAAGGCAGCACAGCGAGTCGATCATGAACATGCTGAAAGAACTGGAGAAACTGCTCAGCGACATTGCGGAGCAGCAGGCGGCTCCGTCGCGGCGTGCGCCCCAAGCGGGTCCGCCGGTGGAGCCGGAGATTGTCGATTCCGAAATAGCGGACGCGGAGATCGTGGAAGACGCGCCGCGGCAGCGACCTCGCCGCCGTACGGAAAGCCAATCGGCCCACCGGACACCGCGGCCGCAAACCCCGAAAACGCGGAAGCCGCCCGAACCCGCTCCGCCGCCCGAACCGCCGCCTGTGCCGGAAGCCGCCGAGCCGGGTTTCAGCCACGAGGACTTCGACCAGCAGCTGAAACAACACGATGCCCGCGACGGCAGCCAAGAACGAGCCGCCGCGCCCGGTCTGAACGCCGCCGAAATCGCCCAATGGTTCAACGATGTCGGCAACGTCCGTCAAGCGATCATCATGAGCGAGATCCTGAACCGTCCCACCCACCGCTGGAAATGACCGCGCGTCACCAAGCCTCCTCTTCCGACTGGTAGACGTCGCCCTCGCTCTCCAGATCGAAATGGAACTCGTTCTGACCCTCCTGGATGTCGGCGGTCAATTCCGAACGAAAGTTGTATTGGGCCGGTACCCGTTCCGGAATATCTTCCAGCGTCCCGTCCGCCAATTCCCGCTCCATCCGCGTGCTGATCGTCACCATGTGCTCGCCCTGAATCGCACCGGTCCCCTGGCGATCGTACACCAGAGTGTAGCTGCCGGAGGCGTCGGTTCGGGCGGCGGCAGGGCGGCCGCCGGTCAGCGGCGTGAACACCACCAGGGCGTCGGCCAGCGGCTGTCCATCCAAGGTCACCGTTCCGGTCACCTGCGACAAGTCCCCCCGATCGCCGCATCCGCTGACCAGAACGAACAGCAGCAGACTCGCCAGCCCCACTCCGAGGTATCTCCATCTGTCCATCATCATTCTCCAGAAAAATGCATCGCGCGTTGCAAATCCCCCCATCCACCGCTCTTAGGGCATGTTCAACGTAAAGCCATCGTTGCGGCGGGCGAGACGCTGGTAGACCCCAAACACCGGCTCCCAGCGGGGGTCACCGCGAGGAAAGTCCTCGTAGCAATGCCGCGTCGCTCCGCTGACCGACCGACTGCAAGGCCGAAACTCGACGTTGTCGCTGATGAAACGTACGGAGGCATCCGCCAAGGCGAAATTCGCGCCGCCGGGGTGCAAGCTGGAAAAACCTTCGGAACAGCCACTGCGACTGTTCCACGTATAGGGCGGATCCGGCGCGTTCAGCAGGACGCGGGCGTTCCCCGTATTGTAATAGAACCCCCGGTGCAGGTCGCCCCGCGGGTTGCGGATCCCGATCCAGCTGCCGCTACGGCAAATCGGCGTGTCCCGCTCGCCAATCAAAAACGTATTGCTCGCCCCGTCCAGAACCTGAGCCATGCGGATCCCGACCAGCCCCATGAACATCCCCTGCGTGTCCCGCTTCTCCACCGAAATCTGATGGTTGTTCCGCAAGCCGCGATTCGACACGTAATTGGTGACCCCGGCATGCCAGTCTCCCAAGCCAGCCGCATTGGCGCCAACACCACCGCCCCAGTGACGATCCGGGTGCCCCAATGGATGGTTGGTGTTCGAGTCGCTGGGACAAGTAAACGTCGGAATCGAGGTCTGAAGCAAGCCAACCACTTCCGAGCCTCGGTAACGCAGGACGTCCACCAGCGAAACCGAGCTGACCTCCAGCTCGTCGTACAACCCCTGTTGTTCCAGATGCGGCAGGATCAGCGCGTGCCAGCCCCAACCCTCATAGTTCCTGGAGTTATTGGGATGGACGGAAAAAATGTGGTTGACGGGAAAAGTGCCATAGGTGTCGTGGTAATTGTGGCAAGCCAAGGCCAACTGCTTCAGATTGTTCACACATTGGGTCCGGCGGGCCGCTTCGCGAGCCGCCTGGATCGCCGGTAACAGCAGGGCGACCAGCACCCCGATGATGGCGATCACGACCAGAAGTTCGACGAGGGTAAACCCCGCACGGGCGTGCCGGCGGGAAACAGGAAGACGAGAACACATTTCACGGTTCCTCCGAATGGCTGGAAAGGCGAAAAAGAAACGAGATGTTGCTGTCCGATAAGCCAGGAAATGCAACCAACTGCCCGAGGAAAAAAGTCAATCTCAAAAAGAAGGAAGCAAAAGCGGCAAAACATAGCCGCACGTTGTGGTTCGCTAGGCCCCTTTCCTGATGGAACAAAGATCGAGCGAAGTTGTGCGAAACGATCCAGAAAAGCATCCTGCGAGCCCCTTCCCTGACGGGAGAACGCATCCTGGAATGGCCGCATTCTCTCTTTCCAGAGGATGCGTTCTGGTCACAAACGGCGCATTCGTTTTAATCTAAGCCTGCTTTCCCAAGATTTCAAGCCCGGCTCTCCGCCGCCGCGCCGGACGGGAGGCCGGTCAGATGATTTTCATGAAGATCGGGATCGAACGCGCAACCCCTCTTGTCGAACGGCAAGCAGGATTGCCAGGGGGCGATGTTGACGTGTTGGTAACGCGGGTGGAAGCGGCTGTACCGATTACGTGTCACCGGGCGGGATGTTCCGCCGGAACGTGTGGCGCGTGACGTGCCGGATGCTCTGCACGTGGGGGATATTCCGGCGGTGACGCGCGTGACCAGAAATGTGTTGGGGGCCCGTCGCTGGTTTCGATTAGAGTGATCGGCGGGGTCATGCGTGATGGGCCGCCGTGGCGACCACGCATCGCTTAGCCCATTCACGGAAGACTTTTCCCGCGACACGAAATCAGGATGAAGCCCAGGAGAAGATTATCTGTCATCACCGGTTGCCTGGCGGTGTTCGTTGCCGCCGGCACCGCGATCGGCCTGGAGCCGATCCCCGCCGAGCAGGCCCACGGCTTGGGCCGCGGCTGCCCGATCGCGGCCACCGCCTGCGATCCGCTCTGGACGGTCTACGGCGGGGTCGTGATCCTCCGCCGCGATTCCTCCAGCGCCGGTCCCGGATTCCGCTTCGGTACCGAGGGCGGAGTGGACGTCGATGTCCGCCGCCGAATCGACGAACAATTCGATTTGCAAGTCCGCTACTTCGGCATCGACGCCTGGGCGGACCAGCAAGCGATTGACGGAAGCCAAATGTGGCCCTTGGTCCCCCGAACCTTCACCGGCATCGGCGAATACGACTCGGACCTGCACAGCGCCGAGATCAATCTGCGTTCCCAACGGAATGATTGGCTGACGGTCCTGGGCGGATTCCGCTGGGTGGAATTGCAGGAAAACCTGAATTACGAACGGAATTTCGATTCGCTGGGCTTGCGCCCGGCTTTCGATCTGGAGCGGGACGGCAGGACGCAGAACCACATGTACGGCGGCCAGATCGGCGCCGATCTGTTGGTCTGGGACCGGTGCGGACCGTTTACCGTGAACACCGACATGAAAGCCGGGATCTATTCGAATCTGGCGAAGAGCAATTCACGGCGGGAACGGCGAATTTTTGACGATTTCGTCACCTCGGAACGCGAACGCCACACGGCGTTCCTCGGGGAATTGGGGATCACCGCCAGCTACCAGTTGACGGAGAATCTGTCCGTCCGCGGCGGATATCAGATGGTATGGATCGAAGGCGTTGCCTTGGCCGGCAACCAGCCTGTAGAAAGCCCGTTGTTGGTTGACTACGGTGACTACGGCCATTTCGGTGACCTGGACACCAGCGGCAGCCTGTTCTATCACGGGGGGACCGTTGGCGGCGAATTCCGCTGGTAAACCTCCGCTCCCTCTGTCCGGCCGGAATCCACGCACGCGCCGGGCTCGGACCGCGGCTTCCCACCGCGTTCCGGGCCCTGTCGGCGTTGAAATCTTCGAATCGTTCCACGGGCATCGTTCCCACGCGGAAGCGTGGGAACGATGGTTTGTTGGGAACGATGGTTGGGCGATGGTTCTTAATCCTGCTCCACGTCGGCGAACAGGGCGTCGACGAAACGGTCGCCTTCGAATAAGGCCAGGTCTTCCAGTTTTTCACCCAAACCGATGTACTTGACCGGCAATTGGAACTGCTGGCGGATGGGGATCACCACGCCGCCTTTGGCCGTGCCGTCCAACTTGGCCAATACGATGCCCGTACAATCGGCCGCTTCGGAAAAGCCGCGGGCCTGGCTGATGCCGTTCTGGCCGGCCGTGGCGTCCAGCACCAGCAGCACTTCGTGCGGGGCCTCGGGAATCTGCCGCGTGATGACGCGGCGGATCTTGCTCAACTGACTCATCAAATTCGCCTGGTTCTGCAGGCGGCCGGCGGTGTCGATGATGCAGATCTCCGCCTGGCTCTCCAGCGCGCGGGCGACCGCTCGGTGGGCGACACTGGCCGGATCGCTGTTCTTCGGCCCGGTAACGATCTCCGCGCCGATCCGCTCGGCCCAGACCGTCAGTTGTTCGACCGCCGCGGCCCGGAAGGTATCGGCCGCGGCCAGAATGACCCGCTGGCCCTGGCGCGCGAACCGCGCGCCGAGTTTGGCGATCGAGGTGGTCTTGCCGCTGCCGTTGACGCCGACGACCAGGATGATCGTGGGACCCTGCTGAGCAAACGCGATCGGCTGCTCCGATTGCGCCATCAGCTGGCGCAACTTGTCCTGTACCGCTTGCATCACGTCGCGGAGGGGCACGACGCGAGCCCGGAAATCGCTGCCGATCTGATCGCGGATCTCGCGGGCCGGGCCCACGCCCATGTCGGTGCGGACCAGGATCGCGAACAATTCGTCCAGCAGTTGGTCGTCCACCAACCGCCCTTCCTGTTTGAACAGGTCGCGGATGTCGGTGTTCAGCAGTTGGGACGTGCGTTTCAGACCGTGGCGAAAGCGGGCGAACAGACCGCCGCCCGCGGCCTCGGCCTCGGTCTCCGGCGTCTCGCTTGCCGCATCGGCAGCCGGCGATTCCGGACCGCCGGTCGACGGCGATTTCGCCTCGGAACCGGCCGGTTCCTTCCCCGCGCGCTCCTGGCCGCGAAACCGTTTGAACCATCCCATTTTCAATCCTCCTGGCTCGTCCCGCGGGCCCCGCGGGTCTTGTGGACGCGATCGAGCACGCCATTGACGAAGAAGGCGGACGCTTCGGAACCGAAGCGCCGAGCCAGCTCGACCGCCTCGTTGATCGCCACCGCGGGCGGCGTGCCGCCGAAGAGGATCTCATAGACGCCCAGCCGCAGCACGTTGCGGTCGGTCACCGCCAACCGCGGGAGACTCCAGTGATCCAGTTTTTCCACCAGGGTCCGATCGATCGCTTCCCGGTGCCGGCGCACGCCTTGGACCAGCGCCCGGGCGAAGGGCACGCGTTCCCGATCGTTGCGCAAGCGGCGTTGGATGAACTGGTCGCTGATGGCCAGGTTGCGTTGGGGGTTCAGATCGTCTTCGTACAGGACCTGCAGGGCAACCGCTCGGGCTCGAGCCCGGCGGGTTTTGCGGATCGGTCGCGGGCTGCGTTTACGAGCCGGCGGCTTGTCCGGTTCGGTTCCCGGAGCCGGCTGGGATCGTTTGGCCCCGCGCCGGGCCAACGGTCCCGCCGGACGCTCTCGGGGCGGCCGCTGCGCCGCAACTGGGGAAACGGACGCGGCCGCCGCGCCCGCCGGCGGGGCGGAGACGGCCACCGCCGCCACAATCTGGCCCGTGCCCGCCTTGCCCGCGGGTGCCCGGGCGACCAGCGGCGGCGATCCCAACTCCGGCGCGGCGGCCGCCATCCGCCGCTCGGTCCGCCGTACCCCCGGGGCACCGGAAATACTCGGCAACCGGGGCAGAAGCCGCGCCATCTCCAAGGCCGCCTGAGCACATTCGGAACCCTTGTTGCCCACGTTGCCGCCCGCCCGATGGATGGCCTGCTCTAACGTGTGGCAGGTCAATACTCCGAACAACACCGGCACCTCCGCCTGCAACGCAATCTTTCCCAAATTCAAACTCACCTGATGATTGATGTGCTGGTCGTGCGTCGTTTCGCCGCGAATCACCGCGCCCAGACACAGCACGGCACAATACCGCCGGCTGTGGGCCAGACGGTGCGCGACCAGCGGGATCTCCCAAGCGCCCGGCACCCGGGCCACATCGATCGAATCGTCCGCGATCCCCGCCTCGGTCAACGTCCCGACCGCGCCGTCCAGCAAGCGGCCGGTAATCGCTTCGTTGTATTGCGAGACGACGATCGCAAAGCGTCCCAGCTCGGCGCCCGCGTCTCTCTCGAAAAAGTTGGGCATCGCCCCACTCTCCTTCCGTCGAATGTGTTCGCATCCTCAACCGGCGGGATTCCGGGGCCGCGCTGCGTTGCCCGGCCCCGTCCGACCACCAGCCTTACTTCATGTTCATGCCCATCAAAAACTCGGCGTTCGTCTTCGTCTTGCCCAACCGCGATACCAGCAACTCCATCGCGTCCGGTGCGTTCATGTCGTTCAACACGCGGCGCAGCACGCACACCCGGCGATGCTCGTCCGGGTCCATCAGCATCTCCTCCCGCCGCGTGCCGCTGCGATTGATGTCGATCGCCGGCCAAATCCGCTTGTCCACCAGATGGCGGTCCAAGACGATCTCCAGATTGCCCGTCCCCTTGAACTCCTCGAAAATCACCTCGTCCATCTTGCTGCCCGTGTCGATCAGGGCCGTGGCCAGGATCGTCAGCGATCCGCCCTCCTCGACCTTCCGGGCCGAACCGAAGAACCGCTTGGGGTGCTGCAGGGCGTTGGCGTCCAGGCCGCCGGAAAGGATCTTGCCCGACTGGTGGCATTCCGCGTTCCAGGCCCGCGCCAGCCGGGTGATCGAATCCAGGAAGATGATCACGTCGTGGCCGTATTCCACCATCCGCTTGGCTTTCTCGATCACCATCTCGGAAACCTGAACGTGCCGCGAGGAAGGTTCGTCAAACGTCGAACTGATCACCTCGCAGTTCGCCGCCTTCACCTCACGCTCCATGTCCGTCACTTCCTCCGGCCGCTCGTCGATCAGCAGCATGATCACGTAGGCGTCCGAGAAATTCTTCAAAGCCGCCTTGGCCATCCGCTGCAGGAGGATCGTCTTTCCGGCTCGCGGCGGGCTGACAATCAATCCGCGCTGCCCGAATCCGATCGGCGTCAACATGTCCACCACCCGCGTCGACATGTCCCGGGCATCGTATTCCATGAGGATCCGCTGGTCCGGGTGCAGCGGTGTCAGGTCGTCGAACATCACCCGGTCGGCCAGTTGATTGGGATCCTGGTAATTGATCGCCTCGACCCGCAACAGGGCGAAGTAGCGTTCGTTCTCTTTGGGCGGCCGGATCTGGCCGGAGACCGTGGCCCCGGTGCGCAGACCGAAGCGCCGGATCTGGCTGGGCGAAACGTAGATATCGTCCGGGCAGGAGAGGTAGTGATAGTCGGGGCTGCGGAGGAAACCGAAGCCGTCCGGCAGGATCTCCAGCGTGCCCTCGCCGTACATCAGCCCGTTCATCTTGACGCGCTCTTTGAGGATCTTGAAGATCAGCTCCTGCTTCTTCATGCCCGCCACATCGGCCATGTTTTCGCGTCGCGCTTCGTCGATCAACTGGCTCATGCTCATCTTCTGCAATTCGGCGATGTGCACTTCGCCCTGCTTGATCTTCTCGTAGCGGTCCTGGGGCTCCAGCAACTGGCCCCGGTCCGCTTCCACCGCCAGTTCTTCCGCCAGGGAGAGCGGTTCTTCATGATCGTAATTGTAATGCCGCCGGTTCTTAGGCATGACCAAAGACTCCTGATGAGATGCAGGCATGGGCGCTCGGACGGCGCCCACGGAGGGTATTGGTCCCATCCGGCTGTGGAATGGGACTCAGGACTTGCTCGATTCTTCGCATGAGGCGTCGATCCGGCAACGCCCCACCGGTTCCAATTGCTCCCACGTGTGTTCGGGGGTGGACGAATTGTCAATCACCACATCGGCTCGAGCCCGCTTTTTGTCCAAGGGCGCTTGAGCCGCCTCGCGCGCCTCGAAATCCGCTTCGGTCCAGCCCCGCTGCTGTGCACGAGCCAGCCGGACCGCCCGGGGCGCGTCGACAAATATCAGTTGGTCGCACCATACGTCCCAACCCGCTTCGATCAGCAAGGCCGCGTCCAGTACCAGCACGGCGCCCGGCTGCTCGGACGCGATCTGGTCCATGCGCTGGCGCAAGCGCATTCCGATCCGCGGATGCGTCACCTGTTCCAAAAAGGCCAATTCCTGCGGTCCCTCCGGCGGCGGACCAAACACGCGCCGGGCCACCTGGCCGCGATCCACCCGGCCCGCCGCGTCGAACACTTCCTCGCCCCAACGCTGGCGCAAGCATTCGCGAATCTCCGGTTCGCACAGCACCGCATGACCCGTCTGGTCCGCATCCAAAACCATCGCGCCCCAGTCGCCCAGTCGCCGCGAAACCAGACTCTTGCCGCTGCAAACGCCACCCACAACGCCCATCACCTTCATGCTGCCCTCTGCCGATCAACTCCATGCTTCACACTGCGCCCAATTATCCCCCACTTTAACGTCCACTTTCAAGGGGACTGCCAGCGCTTCCACCGAATCCATGGCTCGGACCACCCGACCGGCCAGCCGGTCAACCTGGTCCTCCCGAACTTCGAATATCAATTCGTCATGTATTTGTAATAACAGCCGGGCCGGCAGCGGTTCCGCTGCCAGACACCGGTAGACAGCCAGCATCGCTTTCTTGATCAAATCGGCCGCCGAACCCTGGATCACCGTATTGATCGCGATTCGCTCAGGGAGGTTCCTTTGGCGTGGATCTTTTAGCGAGGACGGGTCACGCACGCCCTGAACGGCGCGCCGCCGCCCCAGAATCGTACTAACATAACCCTTCTGGCGACATTCCACCAGGGTCCGGTTCATGAAATCGTCGACGCCGGGGTAGCGAGCAAAGTAGGCTTCGATGAAATCGGCCGCTTCGCCCTTGTCTATTCCCAGCGAGCGAGCCAGTCCGAAGGCGCTTTGCCCGTAGATCACCCCGAAATTGACCGCCTTGGCCTTGCGACGCATGGCACTGGTCACCTGGTCCAGGGGTACGCTGTGGATCTGGGCCGCCACCGTGGCATGAATGTCCTGGTCCTCGGCAAACGCCTGTACCAGGGTGGGATCGCCGCAGAAATGGGCCAGCACGCGCAATTCGATCTGCGAATAATCGGCCGTCATCAGCTTCCAACCCGACTCGCCCGGCACGAAGGCCGAACGGATCGCCCGGCCCTCGTCGCTCCGCACCGGGATGTTCTGCAGATTCGGCTCCTGAGAACTGAGTCGCCCGGTCGCCGCCACATCCTGCTTGAAGGACGTATGAACCCGCCCTGTTTGGGGGTTAATCAGTTGCCGCAGCGCATCGGCATAGGTGCTCTTCAACTTGGCAAACTGGCGATACTCGACCATCTTGGCCGGCAAGGGGTGCAGCGGAGCCAATTCGGTCAGCACCTGGACATCGGTGCTGGCGCCGGTCTTGGTGCGCTTGACCACCGGCAATTCGAGTTTCTCGAACAGGATTTTGGCCAGTTGCTGAGGCGAATCGATGTTGAATTCGCCGCCGGCCAGTTGGTGAATCTGCTCCTTCAGCTGGGCCATCTTCTCTGCGAACCGCTGGCCCAACTCCTCCAACCGGCGTTCGTCGACCCGGATCCCGTTGTATTCCATCTCGGCCAGTACATCGATCAGGGGGATTTCCAGGTCGTGGAACAAGGGCCCCAGTCCCTGCTCCCGCAACCGCTGTTCGAGCAAATCCCGCAGACGCAAGGGCACATCCGCATCTTCGGCCGCATAGGGGGCCACCTGACTGACGGGCACCTGATCCATCCGCTTCTGCTTCTTGCCCGTCCCGATCAGATCCCGGATCTTGATCTTCGTATGCCCCAAATGCCGAAGGGCCAGATCGTCCAAGCTGTGGTTCCGCTCGCCCGGATCGATCAAATAGTCGGCCACCATCGTGTCGAAGGCCACGCCGTGCAAGTCCAGACCGGCCGAGCGCAGCACAATCCGCTCGTACTTCAGATTCTGCCCGATCTTCTCGATCCCCGGGTCCTCCAACACCGGCCGCAGAAGCTCTCCCACCCGGACCGGGTCCAGACAGGGATCGCCCTGCGGAGCCCGCACCGGCACGTAATAGGCCGTTCCGGGAACCCAAGCGAACGAATAACCGACAATCTCCGCCCAGCGCGGGTGGGTGGAGGTGGTCTCCGTGTCGAACGAAAAACCGCCCTGCGCTCGCAGTTGATCGACCAGAACTTGCAACTCGTCCAGCGTCGTTACCGTCCGATAATCCGCTCGCCAAGCCGGTGAGGCCGGTTCGTCCAACGCGGCCAGGCGTTCGGTCAATTGGCGGAAACCAAACTCGCGGCAAATCGGGACCACCGGCTGGGGAGTGAAACGGGACACTTGGGCCGAGGACCAGTCGATTTCCAACGGCAGATGGTCCACCAGTTGCACCAGTTCGCGACTGAGCAGGGCCAGTTCCCGCCCATTCTGCAGATTCTCGCGGCGCTTCACGCCCGAGATCTCGCCCGCATGTTCCAGAACCCCTTCCAACGTGCCGTATCGCTGCAGCAATTGCGAAGCGATCTTGGGACCGATCAGCGGGACGCCCGGCACATTGTCACTGGTGTCACCCACCAGGGCCTGGAAATCAATTACCTGTTCGGGGGTGATTCCCCAGTCGCGTTGCAGTTCCTCCGCCGTGTAGAACTCGCCCTTCCGCACATTGTACATCCGGACGTGGTCCGACAGCAGTTGGCGGCAGTCTTTGTCACCGGTCACCAGCACACACTGCCAGTCGCGTTCCCGAACGTGGCGGGCCAAGCTGGCCAGGATGTCGTCCGCCTCGAACCGCGGGCACTCGAGCACCGGCACGCCCAGCGTCTGGAGCACACGGCGGCAGAGGTCGATTTGCGGCCGCAGATCGGTCGGGATTTCGTCTCGAGTGGCCTTGTACTTCGGATACAATTCGTGCCGGAACGTGTCGCCGGGAGCGTCGAAGGCGGCGAACAAATAGTCCGGTTTCCGTTTTTCCAACAGATCCAAAATATCCCGCAGGAATCCGTACACCGCGCCCACCGCCTGGCCGTCCGGGCTACTCATTTCGGGCAAAGCGTGAAAGACCTGAAAAATCAGGGAGAAGCAGTCCACCACATAAACGATTTGTCGGTCTTCCGGTTCCCGGACTTCCGCGGGGGCACATTCCGCAACTTCCCCTCGGGAGACGGGCTCCGGGTCTGTCTGAAAGCCTGAGAAAGTGCGCTGGCGGAGCAGTTTGGACATAAAAGGGGGACGCGGTTTGACAGACGTGCGGTTCGGCAGAACAGGAGAGCAAGACACCATGCACGGCGCCGGCAGGGTCGACCCCGCCCCGAACCGGCGAAACCGGTCGTTCGCGGCGGCATCTCCGCTATCTTACGCCGCCCGCCCGCCTTTTGTCAACCGGCCCCAAGACT
>SLEY01000357.1 GCA_007124535.1 Planctomycetaceae bacterium | reverse complement strand
GGCATGGGTCGTTCCCTTGGGAATCATGGCAATTCGCGGGCGGCCGTCGTCCACCCGCCCGCCCTCCGGGTCAGCACAACCTGCCCACGCCGCCAAGACTGCGATTCCCAGACACCAAGCCGACCACCGATTCCACCCTGTCATCTTCGTTCTCTTTCCCCTTGAACGGTTGCCTGCACCCCGCCCCCTAACCGGACGGACGAAAAGCTTTCCCCGCAAAGTGCGGATCGTCGTTGAACATCGACTTACGCGGTATAGCACACCTTAACGCGCGAAAAAAGGGGGCTTTGATCTCGGTTGGCCATTTCCCTCGTAGATTCTTAGACCACTGGCGGCGGATCCTTGTGCCACTTTCGGCAGAGCCTTGTATTCTTCGCTCTTCTCCCAATTCGTTTGCTTGACTTGCCGGTGCCTTCACGTTAAGGTCGCATGCTGGCCGAGCCGAGCAATCTCGCATCATCAATCGCGGAGATTCTGGCGGGTGATTGCACTTTGCCGGGAGCGCGTCGGCCACGCTGGATACTCGATTACCCTCTTGACCGGTCTTGCCATTTGCCATGAAGCCCATTCCCGCTCGACACTCCGTTTTGCCTTCTCCCCTTTTTGTGGCAGCCCTCCTGGCCCTGGTCATCTTAAGCTTGCCGGTGGCCCCCGGCGCCACCTGGGACGGCCAGCGACTCGGCCCCGAGGAGATCGCCGACCTCGCCGGAGATCTTCCTGCCCGCCGGGGCGAGCGAGACCGTTTTGGCAGGAGAATCGAGCAGGCGCTGGAACGGGAGCCCGTCTCCCCGCGTGGCGTCCCCGCGGTGCGCGTCGACCTCGCCTACGGGAAACATCCCCGCAATGTCCTTGACCTCTGGGCGGTCGAGGCGGAGCCCGCGGCCCCGCTCGCCGTGTTTCTCCACGGTGGCGGATTTCAACGGGGTGATAAAGCCCTGTTGCGTGATTCGCGCCTCCTGGATCAATTGCTTGACGCCGGTATCTCGGTGGCTGCCGTGAACTATCGCTTCAGCCACCAGCACCCCGAGGGAGTCGCCGGCAGCCTCCGCGACATCGCCCGTGCCGTCCAGTTCCTTCGCCATCAGGCCGAGGAACTCGGGATCGATCCGGCCCGATTCGCAGCGTTTGGGGGGTCGGCTGGAGGCGCCGCCGCGCTCTGGCTCGCCTTTTACGAAGAACTCGCCGACGCGCGTTCGGACGATCCCGTCGCAAGGCAATCCACCCGCATGCGCTGTGTCGGAGCGATGGCTACGCCGTCCACATTGGATTTGCTGCAGTGGCCCGGGATCCTTGGCATCGACGAGCAGGACTTGGAGAGGGCGGCGCGGTCTTTCGGTATCGCCAACCTTGCGGAGCTGCGCACCGCCGAGTCCGCCTCGCTACGTGCCAAACTGGACATCGCTGCCTGGATGTCTCCAGGAGATCCGCCGTTTTTCGTGCGGAACAACGACCCCGGTGGTGTCCCCCGAGCTGTGGACGCAATGGCCCACCACCCCAACCATGCCCGCGTGCTGTTGCAACGTGCCGCGGAAGTCGGCGTGGAAGCGATCGTCTTCGCGCCGGCCATCGGGATCGAGCCCCGCTCCGGCGAGGATCTGGTTGCCTTCTTCACGCGCCATCTCTTCGCGGACGGAAACGACCAGGCGACCAGGGCATGTGGTCGAACGAATACCGTGGCGAATGGCGTTGCGACCTGCATCCGCGAGTCAGTGCGGACGGCGGCCGAGTCATAATCGACTCGACCCACGCCGGCAATGGCCGACAACAGTACCTGATCGACATCCGGCGGATCGTGCAGGAACCGGGGGACGGGTAAGTCATTCCTGCTGGCAGGGGCATGCGAATCTGTGGCAGACCGTTGGCGTGCCCGTTTTTCGACGGTATAATCCGGCCATGTATGATTATGACCGGGAAAACCTCTGCCACGACCCGATCCACGGATATATCCCGTTCACGTCGAAAGCGGAACTGGGAACGGAAGAAACCGCCGAACGGCAGATTATCGACCATCCTTGGGTACAACGACTCCGCTGGATTCACCAATTGCAGACGGCTTGGTGGGTGTACCCCACAGCGGAACACACCCGTTTCCCCCATGTGATCGGGGCAATGCACATGGGCAGCCGGATGACGGCGGCCGTGTACGAGAGCCTCCAATATGTGTGCCCGGATGTCCCCAGCCGGGGTTATGTCGAGAGCTTGTTGCGGATGGCCGGCTTGCTGCACGATGTGGGGCATGGACCGTTCGGCCATTTCTTCGATGAGCATTTCCTGCAGGACTATCAGCTGACTCATGAGACATTGGGGGCGGAAATCATCTGCCGGCAGATGGGTGATCTGCTGCGCGGAATTCGCCGCAATCCGAACAGTCGGCTGGGCGCGGACGAGCGCCTCGACCCCGAGCAGGTGGCTTGGTTGATCCAGCGCCCGCGGCATGGCGAGCGGAAGGACCATCCCAGGTGGCTGCTGTTTCTGCGGAGTTTGCTCAGCGGGATTTACACGATCGACAATTTGGATTTTGTGCTGCGTGATGCGTACATGTCGGGGTACAGTCTGCGGGCCTACGACTTGGACCGCTTGCTGCATTATACCGTGTTCACGGACGAGGGCTTAACGATTCAGGATCGGGGGATCGATGCACTGCTTCGGTTTATGGGGGTGCGGGCCGAGTTGTTTCGCTCGGTGTATTTCCATCGCACGGTTCGGGCGATCGACCTGACATTGGCCGATCTGTTTACCGAGAGCAAGACGTTGTTGTTCCCGGGCAATCCGCGGGATCATTTGGCCGAGTATCAGAAGTTTACGGAAGCTTCGCTGCTGGTCGATGTAGGTCGCTGGGAGGATGCGACGGACCCGGTGCAGCGGCGGCTGGGTCGGGGGTGGCAGGGGTTACTGCGTCGTGAACTTCCTTGGACGATGGTTTGCCAGCGGAGTCTGGTATTCAACGAAGCGGGCGTGGAGGCGGGCAGTATTTTTGCGGATGCGGAGCTGGTCGAGCAGCGGATTCGGCGGCAGTTGGGCACGGAGTTTGCCGACGTTCCCTTCCGCGTGGATGTCGCCCGGGCGCTGTTCCGCCCGCACACTTTGGGGCCGGCCCTGGGGCAGAATTTTCTGTTCGATTCCGCTCGGCGTCGCGTCCAACCGTTGACGACGCATCAGTTGTTCGAGCGTTTGCCGATCAGCCAGCGGATTTGCCGAGTGTACGCGCGATCCCAGGAGTACGCTTCGGAATTCGCCGCGGTCATGGATCATTTGGTAGGCGGCGCGGCGGTGGATGACCTGACGAACTTATGACGCCCGACGCGTGGGCGGCTGGAGGAAACCGAAGATGGCGCATGACGGTTACGAGAACCCCCTGGTCACCCGGTATGCTTCCCGGGAGATGAGTTTCCTGTGGAGTGACCAGAAGAAGTTCAGCACCTGGCGGCGCATGTGGGTCGCATTGGCAGAGGCTCAACAGGAACTGGGGCTGCCGATCCGCGACGAGCAGATTGCCGAGATGCGTGCCCATATCGAGGACGTGGACTTTGCGGTGGCCGGGCGTTACGAGCGGCAGTTTCGGCACGATGTGATGGCCCATGTGCATACGTATGGGGACGCTTGCCCGGCGGCCCGCCCGATCCTGCATTGGGGCGCGACCAGTTGTTTCGTGACGGACAACACGGATCTGTTGCTGTTGCGCGAGGCGTTGCAGATGACCGCTCGCCGGGTCGCTGCCGTGATCGACCGTTTGGCGGGGTTTGCCCAGCGGCATCGCGAGTTGCCCTGCCTGGGGTTCACCCATCTCCAACCAGCGCAACCGACCACGGTGGGCAAGCGAGCCTGTTTGTGGGCTTATGACTTGGCCCTGGATCTGGAGGAACTGGAGCATCGTCTGGCCAGCTTGCGGGCGCGGAGTACCCAAGGCACGACGGGCACGCAGGCCAGTTTTCTGGCCTTGTTCGACGGGGACCACGAGAAATGCCGGCGTCTGGAACGCCGCGTGGCCGAGAAAATCGGCTTCGACAGAACCTACGCGGTCACCGGCCAGACCTATACGCGAAAGGTCGATGCCCAAATCGTCGACGGACTGTCGGGGATCGCTCAATCCGCTCATAAAATGGCGACCGACCTGCGGATCCTGGCCCACCGGAAGGAGGTCGAGGAGCCGTTCGGCAAGCATCAGATCGGTTCTTCGGCGATGGCTTACAAGCGCAATCCGATGCGAAGCGAGCGGATCGGCTCGCTGGCCCGCTTTGTCTTCAGCCTGCAGACCAGTCCGGTCCAGACGCTGGCCACCCAGTGGATGGAGCGGACGTTGGACGACAGTGCGAATCGGCGGCTGGTGCTGCCCCAGGCGTTCCTGGCGGTGGATGCGATCCTGGTGCTGTGTCAGAATGTGGCGGAAGGCCTGGTGGTTT
>SLEY01000162.1 GCA_007124535.1 Planctomycetaceae bacterium | reverse complement strand
ATCCTGCTCCCGACGGATCCGTGGAGGAAGGGTTTGCAGGAGCAGATTGGCGGTCTGCAGCGCGTCCAGTGCGTCGCGCCCCGCTTGGCGAGCTTCGGCAAAACTGGTCGGATCGGCAGCCTCTTCGTCGGCCTCACGAGCTTCGATGCCAATCTCCGCAAGGAACTGGCGCGCTTCCTGCTGCAGCCCCCGCGAGGTGCGTGACACCAATTGAGCGTTTCGGCGAGCTTCGCTCTCCATTCGCCGCACCGCCGGGTCCCGCGGGGTCTCGGCCCGCACCTCCTGGGCCATCGCCCATTGCGCTCGGGCTAAACCCAATCGCAACTCCTGCCAGTCCTCTTCGCGAGCTTCGTTGGGCCGCGCGCCGTCCACCCACGGAGCCAAGCGCTCCACCGCCTCCGCATGCTGCCCCGTCTCTTCCCAGCATGCCAGTGCCAGCTGATAGGTCCGCGTTTTGAACGTGCGAAACTCTTCGGGATCGTCCGGCTGCTCGAACAACTCGCCGAAAATCCGGAGCGCCTCCTCATAATTGCCCAACTTCTGCTGGCAACGCCCCTCGTACATCCGGGCATACAAACCCGCCAACCAGCTGCCGTATTTCTTGTAGATCTGGTGGTACCACTCGGCGGCTTCCGTCAACAGCGACTCGTATTCCTCGGATTGCGGCGATACCGTGTCCGCCGTCTCTTCCTTGACGGCCGCCGCCAATAACTGCGATTGCAGGTACTCCGTTCGCAAGGTGTCCCGCAATTCGATGGCCCGGCGATCATCCGACGGAATGTTCGCCATCTGCTCCAGCCGCTCGCGCAATTCCGCCTGAGCCCGCTGAAAGACCGTCAAGGCCTCGCCGTATAACTGGTTCGCTTCGGCCAACATCGAGTCGCGACGATCGCGCGCGGCGGGTTGGTTCGCTTGTTCGACCCGGATCCGTGCCCGTTCGACCCTCAGATTGCCTAACTGGCTGTTCGCCGAGGTCACAAGCGGGTGGTCGGGATTCATTCCGACAAAACGCTGTAAGGCGTTGGCCGCTTCGTCCAGTTGGGACTCTCGCTGTTTGAGGTCCCGCTGGTCCCGCGAAGCTTCGATCAGGGTCACGCCGAGTTCGTAATGCAGCGTTTCGCGAAACTCGACGGGCGATAGGGGACTGGTGCGCATCTGTTCAAGATACTCGACCGCCATGTCGTGATAGCCGCGTTCGCGCAAGCCGCTGAGGAAGCGTCGCGCGGTTTCTGCGGACTGACCCCCCTGAGGTGTTAGGAAAATCAGCATCAACGCCCACCAACCCCACACCGGCTTGAAGGCCCCCCAGAGCGCTGTCATTTTTTTCTGCTCCCGTTGGTTCCTGTCCCGCATCCGTTTGCTTCCCGACCACGATTCGAGCCGGTTCCCGTTGGTTCGGCTGCGCCGTCTCGATTAAACCACCAAAAGTTAGCGTTTGAGGTCGCCGGCTGCAAGTCGCTCGGTGGGACGGGACCGTCCTGGAATCACCCCTTGGCCGACACCCGGCTCCGCAGACGCGGGGCGCTGCTGCCACCCGCGCGAAAACGGCCGCGCCGAACGGCACGCCGTCAATCGTTCCATTCTTGCCACCGGCCCGCAATTATTCCCCGGGTTCCCGCTCGTGTGAGTGCGGCGCTCCGCTCGATCGAGTTGCGATACGACTCCTCGATCCGCCGGAAAAAATCTTGGAAATCAGGCCGCTGCCCCAGTTGCGGGTTCGCCCGCCGCGCGGCATGAACCACATGCTGTAGATCCCGCGGCTTGGGGCGGTACCGGTAACCGCCGCCGCCGCCAACCAACTCGAAATTGAATCCTCGTCCCCAGACCTCGGCGACTTCCGCAGCGATCGCCGCCTGCTGCAAATGAACGGCAGACCCCTCGAATGAAGGGGCAAACTGGAGCCGGCTGATTCGCTGCGATACACTCCGCCGCCGATCACCGGCCGACCGATCATTCCAGGAAAGCTGGGCCGTCGCAATATCGTCTTCGTCATTCGGGTACATCCACAACTCGATCAGCGCCGTCAACTCCTCACCCGCATGCATCGGCACGGGCGACGGTCCGCCGGTATCCGAACCCCCCCACGTCGGACCATCGTAGCCGATCAAGCGATAGGCAGCCACGGCTTCGGGGTTGAACTCGAGGTCCAAACGGACGTCCTCGGCCAGCTGAGGATCCGTGTCCAGCAGCGTTTCGACCAGCGACCAGCGGATTCGCTTGGCGGAATCCAACTGCTGCAGCGTTCCACCCCCCGTCTGGGCCAGATTGCGCAGGATATTGCATGAGGCGCCGGCCTCCGCCAGCGCAATGACGTCGAACCGCAAGGACCAATCGCCCGCCCTTTGCAACATGGCTTCTAAACTGGCCGCCCGCTCGCCGGTCAACCCGCTACCGCTGTCGGTGATCAACACCAGGCGGCGCGCGGCGGGTACGAAGCCGTCCGTACTCATGGCCGTGGCCAAGGCCTGTTCGAGTGCGCGGCCCAGATCGGCGGCGCCGGCGGGTTCCAATTCGTCAAGTGCGTCATAGAGCGAACGGCGATCCGTCGGACGCATCTCCTGGATCAACACGGCCGGTTGCTCCCGAAAGACCACCAGCGAGACCCGGTCTTCGGCACGTCCCTGCGTCAAGGCTCGCAGAATGGCGTGGCGCGCCATTTCCAGCCGACCGTTCCACGACATGCTGGCGGACACGTCCAACGCGATCGTCAAATGAATCGGCGGATCGCTCGCCGGTGGCAGACTCCCGGCCGCGACCCCGACCTGCAGCAGTTGAGCGCCCGACGAATTGAACACCGAAGGCCCCCCGGCCGTTCTCAATGCCAACTCCCCTTCCGGGGCCGGGGCAAGACGATAGTCCATCGCCGCCAAGAAATGGGCCGCTCGAATCTCGTCCGCTACCGGCTGCCGACCCCGCACCAGCGCCTCTCGCCAACTCGCATAACTGACCGTCTGGCCCGATAACGGCACGGTCAACCGATCCGCCGACCCGCCGGACAGGAAGACGGGCGGATGCGTGCCCCGGCTGAAAAGAAACTCCCGATCCAAGGCCCGGCTCAACCCGGGGGCCACCGAAGACGGCTCAGGGTACGCCACCACCTCGAAGTCCACCCCGGTCTCCGCCTGCGGCTGAAAATGACCCAGTAAGGGCCAACGAAGACGCATCCAATTCACCATCGGGTCCCACGCATGACCCATCTCCGCCAATAACGTGCCCGCCGGACCCGGGGTGAGGCGGTCCGAAGTCAACATCAAGGGAACCTCGGGATTCGGCAGAACCCGTGGCCATTCGACTGGCTCGTCCAGCACCGGACCTTCCGCCAACACCACCGCCGGTTGCGGCGGACTGGCCAGCTGCAACGGACCCTGGTCCATGACCACCAAGACGGGCGACGAACGGAACGGGGCACGCAGGTTCCAAAGCATCGTGGCCAAGGAGGTCCAGTAGCCCGCCGTTACCATCACCAGCAGCATCGCCGCCACCGCCCAACGCCGTAGCGAACTGCGACGACGATGCTGGGCAATCACCCGGGCCCGGGGGACGACGACCGCAGGCAACGCGACATCCCGAACCCGAGCATCCAGCCGTTCATCGTCCACAATCTTGTGCAACCGCTGGAGGAATCCCGAGGGGGGACTGCAGTTCCCCAACTGCCAATCCAACTCGCGATCACCCCAGCAGGCAATGCCCGACAACCGGTCCCGCAAACCGGCCGGGGGCGACACATCGCGAAGGCGGGCATCAAGGAGATTGTCGTTCAAAGGGTCCCACATGACAGAACAAGTGGCAGGAAGGTAAAAACAGCCTCAAATCGGCTACGATAAGGCCCCTCATAAAAACGTCAGGTCTGGGCATTCTCCATCAGGTACTCCCGCAACCGGGATCGGGCACGACTCACTCGCGAGAGGACGGTGCCCAGCGGAATCTGCAATAAATCGGCCACCTCTTGATGCGTCAATTCTCCCACAACCACCAATAACAACGTTTCACGCAGTTCGTCCGGCAATCGGTTCAAGGCGGCTTGCACCTCGTCCGTGAACTCGTCCGCAAACGGCTCCTCACCCGCCACCTCGATCTCCAGCGGGCTGTCGTCGGCCAGCGGAGACGGTGGCGGACGCTTCCGCCAACGATCGATCACCCGTCGCCGTAATATGGACGCTAACCACGCACGATCCCCGCGGCCCGGAGCGTACCGCGAACGACTCTTCCACACCGAGCGAAAGGCCTCCTGAACCATGTCTTCCGCTTCGTGCTCGTCGCCCATCATCCGGTAGGCTATCCGGTACAGCGTCGGACCGTGTTCATCGACTAAGCGGTTAAAGTCCGCCTGCGAAAGCGTCACGTCCACCCCTTCGGTACGGCTGGCAGCCTGGACCTCTCCGGAGCGCCGACGGACTCTGTTT
>SLEY01000113.1 GCA_007124535.1 Planctomycetaceae bacterium | reverse complement strand
GAGTACCCCCCTCGAAGACTTCGATCCAGCGATCAAGCTCTTCGAGGGGATTTTTTTGGTACCATCAAAGAAACTGATCAGAATTTGCCGATTATCCGGCGTTTATCTTGATCACGCTCACGGGCAACTTGTTTTTTTGACAATCGGCGAACTCTTCGTCGGCACGATGAGAATTTGAAGACAGCCGGGACAACGCACCTTCTTGTCGGCGAACCGGTCTTCCAATCGCAAACGCCGACCACATTTGCAAACCACGTCCATCTCACGATCCTCCCCCACGCTGGGCATCTCCGATTCGGTGCTTCGATAAGCCATTCGGCCACGCAGTCGAAAATCAGGCCCCTCCAAACACCCACTTTAACTCACGGCAGATACGTTTTCAACGGGCGAGCCGGAAAACAGCCACCTTGGTGGGAATGACAGGGGGCGGCAAGGCCGCGGCCCGGTTGAAGTGGGTTTTGGCCACATAAGCCTGCACATGAACTGATAGGAATTTTGAACGACGTCCGCCAAGATTGCAAACACATCGCAGCCCGCGTCGCGCGCCGCGATGGCCGCCGATACGCCCGCCAGGCCGCCACCGAGCACCAGCACATCGGTCGTTCTGCGCTCAGTTGTGCTCTGCGGGACCTTACTCAACCACCGTGATCGCGGTCTGCCGGTGCAGCCTGCCGTAGCGGTTTTCACCGAACAAGCGCAACCGCAAGGCGCCGGTGTCCTCGGCCTGCAGCAGGCCGGCGGGAATGGTTACCCGGCCGCGCTCCCGGTTTCGGTCGTCGATCACGACCTGGTAAATGCCATGCTCGTTGGCCGAACTTCTCAGGTTGACGTAGACGGCATCCATGTTGCAGGCGTTGAACTCAATGTCCCAGGTGTCATTGCGGGTGACCTCGGTGACGGCCGGGCGGAACTCCAGGTCGCATACCGCGAATTCGCATGCCGGACTGAGCGAGCCGTCGCGCATGACCACGTGCGCGGTGTAGTCGCCGCATACATCGAAAGCCCGTTCAATGATGCCCGTGCCCTCCAGGGCAATCTCTTCGACCACGGTATTCCCGCGTCGGATGACGAGGGTCCTGACCCCGCGACCGTCCCGGTCCATGACGTTGATGCGGACCGTCTGCCCTCTGAAATAGGGGATCCAGTCGCCGTGACAGAGCAGCAGCACGCGGTTGATGTCCGGCGTGGCGGTATCCGCTTCATAATCCGGGAACCGGAACGTTTCCGCGCGGTTGTTTCCGCGCCAGGCATCGAGATCCGTAATGTGGTACAACGCCCTGCCCCCGGAGGTAATATGCCGGTCGAAGTTGGCTGCGTCGCGGTTATCGGTCCGCACCGTCGGCGGCCGGCTATCCTCGACGCGGACATGCGTAACGATGCCTTCCGCATCTCTGGTGATCCCGGTGACGATCTCGGTATGCCCGGGATGCTGGATAAGGTCGCCCACCGCGGCCGCCTGGGCCGATTGCGGGTCGACCCGGATAATGCCTTCACGCGGGTGACGGCCGCCGCCGCCGGCATGCGGATCATGCTGCCTGGCGATGAACTGAAACCCGCACTGCAGGGCATAGCTGGTGAACGAGGAGCAGACTTTGCCATAGTAACTCTTGTACCCGTCTCGCCCGCGGCGCCGCTCGGGAATCTTTTCCGTGTACAGCACGCTGTGCGGATTCTCGACGGCCGCCAGAAAGGTTTTCAGAAAGATTTCAAAACCGATGGTGCGGCCGTAGTTCCGGCCTTCGTGGCTCTGGTTCGAATAGGGCACACCGGTGTACTCGGTCCCCTGCTCGAAAAACAGTCCCCGGGCCCACTGCCGCGGCATCCCTTCGGCTACCGGCGTCCACTTAACCTGCGACATGATCTTCGCATAGTCCGCCGCCCGCGCCTGCCAGGCAGCGGTAGCATCGGTTTCCGTTTGCAATGGTCCCTCGCTGCGATCGTTCGCAGCGCCGTCGGCGGCCGAAGCCCGGCCGCCACAGAAAAGAAATGCCGCCAACAACACAGTGCTTGCGTATCGAATCAGGTTTGCCATGGTCGTTTCTCTCCTATTGATAACTGATAACTGACTGATAGGAATTTTGAACGACGTCCGCCAAGATTGCAAGCATCAAAGAAATCCCGCCGATCGGGTCCGTTTAGAGGAACTCCGGCCTCGATCATGATCCGCATGCCGCGGCCGCGACGGCGACGTGGGCTCACTCGCCTGGCCGATCCGGGCTGGTATCAAGTTCATCGACGAACGACTGCGAACTGACCGCCGCCAACCACGGCCGAAGAACAACCCGTCCCGCCGCCGCCCTGCGAGGAAGCGGGACGGTCGATCGTGATCCGCAGGTGGCGAGGGGGGCTGCCAGCGGGTTCGCAGATTCTTCGCGGATGGATCGGTGGCGGGCGGCCGCGGGGTGTGGGGAGCTGTATCCACCACATAGTGGTACTCGCAGTATCTGGTGTGTAAGCGAATTCACAGCGAAGTCGGTCCAACCGAGGTCATCGGCGAACAGCAGGAGGATATTCGGTGGCGGTTCGGGCGCATCGGCCCGTGTCTCTCCTGCCGCGAGAACCGCCCCGATGCCTGCGAGAACCGTCCAGCCTACCAGCCACGCGTACCCGTGTTTGTTTTCACCGCTTTCGTCCTTTCTCTGCCGCACGCAGCCACGAATTTCTCCAACCGTAACGGAGTAACCTTCCTGTCCGTCGCGTGCCGGACGGCGGCCAGGAAAGTCCATTCTACTGGTTTGGTTGCTGCAAGAAAGCCCTCTGCGGGGCGGAACCTGCGTCACGGCGAGGCGGCGGGGATGTCAAAGTCCTGCGTGGTCTGTTCTGCGGGGAATTCGACTTGGGTTTCGTAGGGGGGAAAGAGCGGCATCCCGGCACTGGAATCGGGGATCGAGACCCCGTCGTACCCCGAGATCCGCACGAGATACGGGCCGCCCACCACTCCTTGATTTGTAGCCGTATCGTAGCGGCCGTTCTCGATCACCGCCAGCGAAGCCGGGCCCGTATTGCCCTGCGAACCGTCCGGCTCCAGAAACACCTCGCCGGCAGGAACCGGTTGGCCGTCAAACGAAACGGACCCGGAGACCGGATAACGGGCCGGACCATCGGTTCCCCCACAACCGGCGCTGGCAGCCAAACCGAGCGCCCCCAGCATACCGATCCATACCCATCGATTTTGAAACGTCACTGGGGCAATCCTCCTGCGGGCAAGCCATCGTTGCGGATGGCCAGTTGGCGATAAACGTTGATGTCAATGGTGTCGGTCACGAAGCGCACCGACGCATCGCACATGGCGAAATGGCAGCCTCCCGGATGAAAGCTGCCGAACAGCCGCGTCATGTAGTTCAGCGTATCCGCCTCACCGCCATGCCGGGGGAACGAATTGATTTGCAGCATCGCCGCGGCGATCGTGATCGGCATCCCCCAGCCATCCAGTTTCCCGGCGGAGGCCCACCCGGTCACGATCCCGTCGCCACGTCCACCCGAGGTCAAAGCATATTTTGTTTCGCCGATCAGGAACACATTGGATGTTCCATCGCGGATGTCGCGAAAGCCGATCTCCGAGTTGTGGAAGAGGACGCCATTGGTAAAGAACACGCGGTCCGCCGATCGCGAAGTGCAGCGGGGCGAGGTCCCGCCTCCTTGCACGCCGTAGTACGAAATGTTGTTGTTGGTGCTGCGGGAATTGACGTCCGACGGGCACTGATAGGCCGGATTGGGTGTGAGAAACTGCTCGTGATTCGCCGTGGAGCCTTCCACGTTGGACGTCGAGGTAAACGCCGCCTCGAATTCGAACAAATCGTACTGGGCGGATTCCTCCAGGTACGGCAGGATCAACACGGTCCAGGAGGCGCGGCTGTCCGAACCCGGACGATCCCGGCACCAGTCCGAGGAATCATAGTTGGTTGGCCGTCGCGAGAGGTTCCCCGACGGGAAGACGCCATGGGTATCTTCGTAGTTATGCACGGCCAGGGCCAACTGCCGGACCTTGTTGCTGCACTGCGAACGCCTGGCCGCCTCGCGCGCCGCCTGGATCGCCGGCAGCAACAGCGCGACCAGAATACCGATGATGGCGATCACCACCAGCAATTCGACCAGGGTAAACCCTCGTCGTCCAACCCCTTTCGAACCAAGCATGTCAGCCATGGCGGTTGCTCCTAAGCTAACGGCAAGACACTTCCGATGAGAAGCACCGGGAAAATCCCAGTCTCCAAAAAAAGATAGCAATTCACTTCCAACCTAACAAGAAAGTGGAAAATCGTCAACGGCGGGGCACGTTGACAACCGAATCCGCATGGGCACAATGAACGGTTTGTTCCAGGAACGTCGCGACCCGGCAGACCGGCTGGGTCGGCTTAGCGACGCCAGCAGCGACAGAATCCGGGGCTCAGGTCTTTCTGAAGAGAAGGTAG
>SLEY01000077.1 GCA_007124535.1 Planctomycetaceae bacterium | reverse complement strand
TCATGCCGATCACGATGCGGAGAAACCATTCGTACAGCCGAATCCCCTTGGCACTGCTGCCGTAGCTCCAGACCACGGTGGTGTTGATACAGAGGATCAGGATGCCGACGGCGAAGCTCACAATGTAGCCGACGATCGTGAAGGAACCGTCCGCAAAGGTCAATTCCATCCCGGCCATTTCACCCAAGTCACGTCCGGCGCCTGCAGCCAGCCCGTATTGGGGGAAATGCCAGATGATCGAGGCCATGATCGTGCCCAAGGCCCACAAGAACACCAGTACCTTGCTGATCTGCTGGCCGAACGCGCGGTACGGGCGTTCGCCGCTGGTCAGCACGATGTTGCTGAGCGCGGCCAGCATCATCACGCCCAAGAACATGGCCAAGGGCTGGACCCACAGCAATTTGTAGCCGAACGAGGCGCCGGCCACAACCGAGGCGGTGGCACTGCCGGCGCCCAGGGTCATGGCACTTTGCAGCAAACCCGGCCCGGTCCGCCGGATGTAGCCCACCGCCCGAGGAGCAAAGGGTTGGCTTTGCAAGTCGCGAAGTTCTTGGATCTCCCGTTCCAGCCGCTCGGGATCCCATTTGGCGGTCATGGGAAGCCCTTTGGAAGCCGCATCTGCGGGCATCACCGCCTCCGGTACCTCGATTCCGGGGTCAGGTTGGTTCGTTTGTTCTGACATCAACGTTACTCCATCTCCGAGTTTTGGATTGGTTCGAGGGCGCCCACCGCCCCCCCCGGGCGGCTTGCGAGCTGAGCCCGCAGCACCCGGCGTTCTACAGGACGACCCAACGTGGGTTGGTGCGAAGCCACAGTTTGCGATATTTCGCCGCGCAATACAACCCTTGACCCGACTACCTTCGGCAGGCCCGCAGCCGCTGAATCACACGGCGCAAAATGGGAAAACATGCGCGGCGCGGCCGCACTCGCTCCACCGGCTCCGGCGCCAGGAGCGGCGGCGGAACTTCGCCCATCACGATCCACAAATTCTGGAACCGTACGGGACAACGATGGTCCTGGAACAGGATCGGCAGCGGCTCCAGACCCTCCGGACGCCCGGCCCCCGTCTTGTCGATGACCTCCCGGTCCACATGGATCGGAATGCCGTTCATCAGGACCGTGATCCGGGCATTCTCCTGTTTGTTCTCCTCGTCATCCCAGCGGGGGGCACGAAACCAGATGTCAAACGTTTGCCACGTGAGCGGGGGCAACGCGGCGTTGACGTCGGCCGCCTGCTGGCGGTACAGCGAACCCGACCCGTCGAAAAGGGCCGCCAACCCGAACGAGTCCAAAATCTGGACCTCGTAGCGGCGCTGGATGTAAATCCCGCTGTTCCCCCGCCCCTGGCCCCGCGCATACGGCATGAACGGCAAACGGAATTCGACATGCAGATAGAAGTCCTCGACCGGCATGGCCGTGGTGGGGCCCATCTCCAGCAACCCCTCTTCGGTGACCCGGGCATTGTTCAGATTTTCCGTCGACTGGCCGTCGAACAGCACGATCGCACCCCGCGGAGGAGGCGCACCTAACGTGGGGCTGACTCGATAGGTCTTCTCCAACTGGCCAAGCTCATTTCCGGTCGAATCGTAGACCGTGGCCTGGTAGCCGTCCGCCACGACGCCACGACCGTCCCCCTCCAGATAGGCCGCCTCACCATCCATGGCCCCGGCCAAGGAGGCGCTGTTGTCCGTGTCGGCCCCGGCTCCCGGAAGCCCGCCCGGAAAGAACAAAGCCTCGAACTCCCCACCGCCCCGAGCGACAATCTGCAGGCCGACATGTTGGGGCCTGCCGTAGGGCTCGACAATCGTGCCCGTGTACTCGCCTTGGATCAGAAAGTCGATGCCGGCCTCCGCAGGATCCTGAAACGCCAAACGGCGGAGATCCTCGGCACGCGCGGCACTCCGAACGGAAACAACAATCAGACCAAAAACAACAAGTAAAGCGATGGTACGGAATGCCGGGTACTTCATGATGGATCTCCGCGAGTGTTGTTGGGGGGAGTAGTTAAGGTGGGAAAAATATACCACGTTCCAGCTTGATCTATCAATCGGGTCGTCGCAAGAGGCCGTGCCGGGCGGATCGGCCCCGTTTTCAGCAACCTGCTTCAATCCCTATACTACCTCATGCCTGCTCGCCAGGGGGCGCGCAAGATCGGATGGTTGGCTAGTGCCAGAAACGATTTCCGGTTGACAACGAATGGTATTTCATGCCCGTCGACAAACGTGATCAGCGAATCCAACAAATGTTCGGGGAGATTGCCCCCCGCTATGACAGGATGAATCACCTGTTGTCGCTGAATATCGATCGCTACTGGCGGTGGCGTACGGTCCGCATCGTCCGTCCGCGCGGCGGATTGCCGATCCTGGACGTATGCACCGGTACGGGGGATTTGGCATTGGCCTTTTCCCGGCGAGTTCGGGGGCGGGCCCCTGTGATCGGCACCGACTTTTGCCCCGAAATGCTGGCGATTGGCGAGCGGAAACGGCAGCGAGCGGGGATCGGCGGGGAGTTGACGTTTTTGCAAGCCGATACGCAACAGTTGCCGTTTTCCGGGAACCACTTTCAGATCGTCTCGGCCGCGTTCGGCTTGCGCAACGTGGCCGAGACGCAGGCGGCCCTGGGCGAGATGGTGCGGGTGTGCGTACCGGGCGGCCGGGTCGCCATCCTGGAGTTTTCGGTGCCGCGACGCCAACCGATGCGCGGCCTTTACGGCGCTTATTTCCGCTTCGTTTTGCCTCGGATCGGTCAGTTGCTGGCTTCCAACTCGCACGATGCCTACCGATACCTGCCCGAGAGTGTGGGGGAATTCGCGGCCGGGGAGGCTTTGGTCCACCATTTGCAGAATGCGGGGTTGAACCAGGTGGACGTGTATTCGCTGACTTTGGGAATCGCAACTCTTTACGTAGGAACGAAATGAACGGTCCGTATGTGCTGGCAATGACCGGCGCCAGTGGTTCGCTGTATGCCCTCCGCTTGCTCGAATGCCTGCTTCGCAGCGGGGTTCGGGTGCATGTGATTATGAGCACCTCCGCCGCCTTGGTGATGCAACAGGAAACCGGCCTGGCCGTCGATGCCGGCGTTTTCCGGATCCAAGAGCTGCTGGGCCACGTCCGAAACTCGACGCCGCGGACCGATCTGCAACGGCTGGTCCAACGGATTGGCGAGGGGCTACAGGACTGCTCCGATTCAGAACACGATCGGGGGGTCGAATGCCATTCGAACACCGATTTCATGGCCCCGGTGGCCAGCGGATCCTTCCAGACTGCCGGGATGGTCATCTGCCCCTGTTCCGGCAGCACCCTGGCCGCGGTTGCCAGTGGTGGCAGCCACAATCTGATTCAGCGTGCGGCGGATGTGCATCTGAAGGAACGCCGCAAGTTGGTGCTGGTCCCACGGGAGACCCCGCTGTCCACGATCCATTTGGAAAACATGCAACGTGCCTCCCGAGCCGGTGCGGTGATCCTGCCGGCCATGCCGGGCTGGTACCACGGCGTCGAGTGTCTGGGCGACTTGGTGGACTTTGTCGTCGCCAGGATCCTGGATCAGCTGGGCGTGAAGAACCAATTGGTCGAGCGTTGGGGGGGCGACTGATGCCGGTCTGGAGAACGTTGCCGCATTTGCTGGAAATGATCCGTTTCAGCCACACGCTGTTCGCCTTGCCCTTCGCCCTGTTCGCCGCCATCATGGCTTGGGCGACACCCCTTCCCAGCGGCGAGCCGCCCGCCTTCCACCCGCTGCACCTGGCGGGCATCCTGGTTTGCATGGTTTGCGGCCGCAGTGCCGCCATGGCCTTCAACCGCCTGGCCGATCGCCATCTGGACGCCGCCAACCCCCGTACGGCGGGTCGGCATCTTCCGGCCGGAATCCTGCCGGTGGCCACCGTCGCGGGGTTCACCGCACTCGCCGCCGCAGGCTTCGTCGCCGGAACCCTGCTGTTCCTGCCCAATCGCCTGCCACTGTATCTGTCGCCGCCCGCCTTGGTGTTCCTGTTCGCTTACAGCTATACCAAGCGATTTACCTGGTTGGCCCATTTCTGGCTGGGCGCCGCCCTGATGCTGGCTCCGCTGGGCGCTTGGGTCGCCCTCCGCGGGCGCCAATTGCTCAGCGATCCGGCCGATGCCCTTCCGGCGATCGTGTTGGGAATCGGGGTGCTGCTGTGGGTGGCCGGATTCGACATGATCTACGCCTGCCAAGACGCATCGCATGATCGGCGCGCCAAATTGCACAGCGTACCAGCTCGTTGGGGGGTCGCCCGTGCGTTGCGCGTGGCCGCCGCCTGCCACACCGGCATGGTGCTCGCCCTGGCCGCTTTGCCCTTCACCTCCCCCCAACTCGCACTGGGCCCTATCTACGGTACCGCCGTGGCCACCGTCGCCTTGCTGCTGGTCTATGAACACCGGATCGTCCGACC
>SLEY01000627.1 GCA_007124535.1 Planctomycetaceae bacterium | reverse complement strand
CCGAAAAATTCTCGGCTGGCCAGAGTCTCCAATGCCCGGTGGGGCGGAAAGGGAGGAAAAATGCGCATCAAGCCAAACCATGCAGGCCGCCAGGCCGATCCGATGCAGGCGAAGCCCGGGACACCCACCGTATGAGTCCCGCCGGGCACAGATCGAACACCGGAACGCGAACCGCACCCCGTCCCCGCGATCCTGGCGGAGCCAGGAAGGCCGGAGTATCACCTCGAGGAAGGAGAGCGGATCGCCGAGCAGTTTGGATGATTCCCCCCCAAGTCGCCCATGTCAGCCGGTCGTTGACATGAGCAGCAGTCCGTGAGGGGCAGCCACGGGGTCTTGCCGTCGCGGGTTGCAAACCGGAATGCTTTCACCCCACGGACCCCCCCAAAGTACAGCTTTTATTGGACGAGAGTTGTTTCACCGATCGGGGTAGATACTGGTGATGATTCTTGAAACGCCCCGCGGCTCTGAGCTGGGGCCCGCGGTCGCTTCTTGACCGCGAAGGCCGGAAAACGCATCTCAAATCCGTCATCGCAACTATTCCCCTCGTAGCCGCAACGCCGTCGTTGACGGCGGCGGGTCCTTGGGTTAGCATCGAAGCTCGTGGTTTCCCTGCGGGGTTTTGCGATTTTTCGCCGGCTCTTGCGAAAGCGCGGCGCCCCCACAGCACCGGAAGACGTATCGCCATGAACGAACCGACGAACCTGACCCGCCGCTGCTGGCTGCAGGGCTCCGCGGTTGCGGCCGGCGCCCTGCTGGTGAACCGGGCGGGGTCCGCCGCTACGGACCCGGCCGGGCGAACCGCGCCCGTGATCGATTGCCACGCGCACTGCCACCATCCGGGACGCGCCAATTATCGCGAACTGGATCGTTTGCTGATCGAAGCCGCCGATCGGTTGGGCATCGATCAACTGTGCTGCTCGACCCTCACACCGCAACGCCCGGCCACGGTCGAAGGTTTTCGCGAGTGCAATCGCTCGCAGGTCGAAGCCATCCGCCGCTTCCCGGATCGGATCCTGGGCTACTGCTATGTGAATCCGGGCCATCCCCGGGAAGCGGTGGACGAAGTGCGGCGCTATGTGGAAGAACACGGCTTCATCGGGGTCAAACTGTACAACGAGCACGTCTGCACCGAACCGGTCGTCGCCCCGGTGGTGGAAACCGCGATCGAATTGGGCGTGCCGATCCTGCACCATGCGGGCTATGCCCACCATCCGTTTCCCGGCCAGCCGAACATCTCGCACGGCGGCGATCTGGCCGAACTCAGCCGCCGCTATCCGGAAGCCCAATTGATCTGCGCGCACGTGGGCGGCGGGGGCGATTGGGAATGGACGATCAAGGCGCTGCGGCACGCCCCCCAGGTCTTCCTGGACACCAGCGGCAGCGTGACCGACGACGGGATGATCGAAATGGCGGCCCGCGTGCTGGGCGTCGAACGACTGCTGTTCGGTTGCGACATGTCCATGACCGCAGGCGTCGGCAAGATCCGCGGAGCCCGCCTGGACCCGGCGGATAAAACCCGAATTATGGGTGGAAACATGCAACGTATCCTGGCAAAACGGAAATCATCATGATCCTGGACGTCAACGCCTATCTGGGCCACTTCGCGTTCCGCCACCTCCGGCAGAACACGCCGGATTCGCTCCTGCGGCTGATGGACGAACACAACATCGAACGGGCAATGGTCTCCAGCATCAGCGCGGTGACCTACCGCAATCCCCAACCGGCCAACGAGGCCCTGGGCGCCGGCGTCCAAGCGCATCGTGACCGTTTGATTCCCTTGGCCGTCGTCAATCCGGCCTATGCCGGTTGGCGCGACGATCTGAAGACCTGCCACGAACAGTTCGGCATGACGGGCGTGCGGCTGTACCCCAAATGGCACCACTACGATCTGGGGGACGCATGTGCCAGCGAATTGATCCAGGCGGCGACGGAACGCGGGATGCTGCTGTCGATTCCGTTGCGAGTCGAAGACTACCGCCAGCGGAGTTGGTTGGTGGACGTGCCCGATGTCCCGCATGGTGAAATCGCCGCAGCCGTCCGGGCTCATCCGCAGGCACGGTTCGTACTGGTCAACGGGGCCGGCTTCAGCCGCTCGCCGCTGGGTCGAGCGGACAACGACCTGCCGCCGAATTACTGGATCGAAATCTCGCGACTCCGCGCCCTGATCACCAACGAAATCGGGCAGCTGATCCGTAATCTGGGCCCCGAACGGCTGGTCTTCGGCTCGGGCATGCCGTTGAAGTATCCCGATCCGGCCTTATTGAAGATCGAAGTGCTCGACGCTTCGCAGGAAGTCAAGAACCGAATCCTCGGATCGAATGCCGCCAGCCTGCTCGAACTCGCTTCGTAGCACTCGAGGGGGAGCCTCCGTAGTTCGGTTGATCGGCAGGCGGAGTGGTGGGGTTTCTTCGCTGCTCGGGAATCGGGGATGCCAAATCTTGGCCGATTGCTTAGAATGGAGCATTCATGAGGCGGCGGATCGGATGCGGGCCGTCGCGACCTCCCCCTCGGTGATTTCCAGCAAGGAAACGAGAATATGTTCCAGACGCTTAGGCGTATGACGCTTTCTGTGGGAAATTTGACCGCACTGGCGGCCCTCGTCGCCACGCTGCTGGCGGGCTGTGCCGACACGGAAACCGGTCCGGTCACGGCGGAGCGGAGTCGTTATGAAGTGGCGGAGGATTCCCCCGGCGAGAGCGGGCGGGAGCCGAGCGCGCCGTTCTCGACACCGTTGGACGATGACGATGCGGAGCCAAGTCTTCCGGACTTGCCGACCGGCCGCGACGCCCCCCCAACCGACGTGCCGACGGAATTGCCGGCCGATGCGGACTACCCGCCTTCGCCGCCGGGTTTCGATCAGGTCGGCCAGCCGGATTTCACCGAACTGCCCGACGATCCCGACGAGTTGATCGAGCGGATCCATTTCCTGCATGCCCTCCAACCACGCGGTCAGACCGAGCAGGATCAATACGAGGATTACCTCCGCATCCAGCGTTTCCGGGTCGAAGTGGCCGAGAAACTCTTGTCGGTCGCCACCGAGTCGGAACAGCGGGTGGCAGCGGTACAAACGAAACTGGATGCGATGCGGACCATGACCCTGGTGGGTGTGCCCGGAATGGAACAGCAGCTGAGTGACTACTCGGAAAGCCTCTTAGAGGACGCGGACGAGGAAAGTGTTTTTCTAGGGCGACTGATGCTGTTCGGTCTGGCGATTGACGAACTGGCCGAGGGAGCGGACGTTGCGGTCGAAGACGTTTTGGAAGATTTGGAGGGACTGGCTGCGGACGGCCAGGATAACCCGGGGGTCTTCATGGTGATCCGTCAGGCGGCCGGAATCCTGCAGGCGCTCGGCGAGCGGGAGGCGGCCCTCCAGGCATATCAAACGATCGGGGAGAGCTTCGAGGACAGCGAAGACCCCCAGATGGCGGCGGAAGCTCGGACCATGTTCGAGCGGATTCGGATCATCGAAGTCGGTTTGGACGAGCGGCTGCGTGACGTGCTGATGAATCGGCCGGACAGCGAGGAGCCGGTGCTGGCCGCCATCACCGAGTTGTTGGCCGATGCCGACATCAACTTGGGGATTTTGTCGGAACTAGCTCAAGCGGCCCAGTTTTTGGAGATGAGCGACCGTTATCCGCTGGCGGGCCAGGTCTGGGAGAGAATCGAAGCAGCCTACCGGGACCATCCGGACGAGGAATTGGCCGAGCAGGCGGTCCAGCAGGCCCAGAACGGCTTGACGCGAATCGAATTGATCGGCAATCCGCTGACCGTCGACGGGGTAACGGTCGCTGGGGAACCATTCGATTGGGCCGATTATGAAGGTCAAGTGGTCTTGATCGATTTCTGGGCCACTTGGTCCGAGCCGTGCCTGCGGGAGATGCCTTACATTGCCCAGGTTTACCGCCAGTATCAGGATCGCGGTTTCGAGGTGGTGGGGATCAATCTGGACGACGATCCGGAGACCGTGCGGCGGTTTTTGGATTTCCAGCCCTTGCCCTGGCCCACCTTGATCAGTGCCGACGAGACGGCTCAGGGACTTGAAAACCCGCTCGTCGCGCGTGCGGGAGTCGACTCGCTGCCCTTCATGGTACTGGTCGGGACGGACGGCAACGTGGCGGCTTTGCACGTGCGTGGCCCGCGTCTGCAGGAGAAACTGGCGGAGAAACTGGGGGAACCGGCCGGCGTATTGCCCGAGCCGGTACCGGGAATGTCACCTCAGAATGGCGAGGAGTCCACGGACGAGCTGCTGGACGGTTTGCTGGAAGAACTGCAGCCGGAGTTGCCCTGAACCAAAGAACCACGATCTTTTTTTTCGGACGGGATGGAGCGGTGTGAGTGATCGCGTGGGGCAATTACTGGACGATTTGGAGCGGCTGGCAACGGCTGCTCCCGAGTCGGTCGGCCCGTTTCTGGCAGATGCCGATTTT
>SLEY01000031.1 GCA_007124535.1 Planctomycetaceae bacterium | reverse complement strand
TTGCTGACGGCCGCCGTCCACTTGGGATTCCAGCCGCACGCGGGGCGTCCGCCGCGCGACGTACAGGGCTCCGATTCCTTTGGGGCCGTAGAATTTGTGGGCAGAGAAGCTCATCATATCCACGTTCAATTCCCCTACATCCACCGGCAATCGGCCCACCGCTTGAGTGGCATCCGAATGCAAGAGCACCCCGCGGTCCCGGCACAAGCGGCCGATTTCCGCCAACGGCTGCAGGACGCCGATCTCGTTGTTGGCCAGCATCACGGTCACCAGCAAGGTATCCTCGCGAATCGCCGCGGCCAGTTCGTCCGGATCGATGCGGCCCGCCTGCCGGCTGCCGGCGGGTTGGACCGGCAGGTAGGTCACTTCCAAGCCGCGTCGCGCCTGTTTGGCCAGCGGGTCCAGGATCGCTTTGTGCTCGGTGACCACGCTGATCAAGTGGTTTCCGCGCCGCCGCGGCCGCTCGCACACCCCGCGAATGGCCAGGTTATTGCTTTCGGTGGCCCCGCTGGTGAACACGATTTCGCGAGCGGAGGCGCCGATCTGCCGGGCGATCGAGGCTCGAGCCTGATCGACGGCCGCTTGGGCCTGTTCGCCAAAACGGTGCCGGCTGCCGGGGTTACCGAAGTGTTCGCAGAAGAAGGGCCACATCGCATCCCGCACGCGGGGATCGACCGGTGTGGTCGCGTGGTTGTCCATGTAAATATTTTTTTCCAAGGGCATGATTCCAGCTCACAAGCTCCGGCCCAAATGTTCGATTTCGGATGCACAGCGGGGGAGGCTGCCCGCGGCCCCACCGGCGAGCGGCGGAAACCGCGACATCACCGGTCCGACTCGTCGCGGACGACTGGACAAGGACTCCCCGGCAACGATAGCATAGTGGTCAGGCACGAGTTGCCAACATGGAGGCGTGGTGCAGCACTGCAGCGTACACGATTTTTTTTGGAGAGAAAGGTGGACCATGAACAAGACTTCTCCGCAACTGCGTCGTCGAGACTTTTTGAAGAGCACCAGCGTGGCGGCGGTTGCGGCGCCCTACGTGCTGCCCTCCGGACTGCTGGGCTCGGCAGCCAGTGAGCGTCTGACGTTCGGTGTGATCGGAGTGGGCGGCATGGGGGGCGGGCACCTGCGCGACATGAGGTCGCGGATGGACCGGGGACAGGCCCACATTGCGGCGGTCTGCGACATCGACGAACGGCGGTTGGAGAACGCGTCCCGCGCCGCCGGCCCGCAGGCGGATGTCTACCGCGATTACCGGTACCTCCTGGACCGTTCGGACATCGATGCGGTGATCATTGCCACGCCCGACCACCTGCACGCGTTGCAAACGGTCCATGCGGCCGAATCCGGCAAGCACGTTTATGTGGAGAAGCCCGCGTGTTGCACGATCGAGGAAGGCCGGGCGATGATCGAAGCCTGCACTCGGGCCAAGATTGCGGTCCAGGTGGGCACGCAGGGCCTGAGCCATCCCGAGTCCTATCTGGCGCATCGCTATCTGGTCAACGGCAACATCGGACGTGTGCAGCGAGTCGATTGCTGGCACTACCCCACTCCGGCAGGGGGAATTCAGCCGGATCGGGAGCCGCCGGAAGAAATCGACTGGGACGCCTGGTTGGGCCCCTTGCGCTGGCGGCCTTTCAATCCGGGCTACCTGCACGGGACCTTCCGCTGGATGATGGAATCGGGTGGCGGGCAGATTCGGGACCGCGGGGCGCACGTGATGAGTCTGCCCATGTACTGGCTGGAGGCCAGCGGCACGGGGCCCGTATCGGTGGAAGCCACCGGCCAGCTGCCTTCACGCGGTCTCTGGGATTCGGCCGTCACGATGAACGTCACCTACACGTTCAAAGACCCCGATTGGATCCTGACTTGGAACCAGCCGGGCCAGCCGGTTCCCCCGGAGGAACGCACCGGGCGCGAGCCGGGCGGTCGGATCACCCTGCCCGGCTTCGGAGCCGTGTTCACCGGCGACGAAGGTACGTTCACCAACTGGGGGCACGGCCTCTGGAGCGAGCGCAAGGCGCGGGAATGGGAACCCGGGCCGGACGACCGCGATGTCTACCGCAGCCCCGGGCATAAGGAAGATTGGTTCGAAGGGATCCGCACCGGTCGCCCGACCATCGCCAACGTCCATTTGGGAGTGGATGTGGCGATCCTGACCATTTTGGGCAACCTGTCCTTCCTCCTGCGGCGAAAACTGGAGTGGGACCAGAGCACCCGAGAGATCGTCGGGGACGAGCAAGCCCGCCGTCTGATGGGGCGCCCCGAGCGTTATCCCTGGGTGATCTGAGGACCGCCTACCAAGCGATCCGCCGGGCATCGAACACGGGGCCCTCGACACACGTCCGTTTCCAGTCCCAATCGCCGCGGTCGTCCTTGACACGAGTTACACAGGAAAAGCAGATCCCGATCCCACAGGCCATGGGGGTTTCCAGCGAAACTTGGCAGGAAACCCCCCACGTCGAGGTTAGTTTAGCAACCGCCTGCAGCATGACTTCGGGGCCACAGGCGACGACCCGTAGCGGTAGTTCGGGACGCTCCAGCAGCGGGCGAAGCACGTCCGGGACCAACCCGGGATGGCCGCGGCTGCCATCATCGGTTGCCAAGTGCAGCTCGACCCCCAGGGCCTGGAAATCTTCGACACCGGCCAACAAATCGGCCGTACGCGCCCCGTAACACAGGCTCACACGCCGGGCCGGCGGCACCGTCCGGGCAGGCTGGCCATACCGCCGCTTTCCCAGGAACTCGGCCGCCAGCGGCAAGAACGGGGTCTGACCGATCCCCCCGGCGACCAAAACCAAGTGCTCGATGGGATCGGCTGGGAAGCCGTTTCCCAGCGGTCCCCAGACCATCAGCGACTGACCGGGCGGGCAGTTGACTAATTCTCGGGTAAACTTCCCTTTGACCAGATACACCACGTCGATGCCCCACGGTTCGCCGGTTTCCGACAGGACGGTCTGGTACAGGGCGAAGGCGCGCCCGATCAGGGGATCGTTCCGTTCCAGCCGCAGCATCAGGAACTGGCCGGGCAGGATGCGGGCGGCCAATTCGGGACAGGCGAAGCGCAAGCGGTAGGTTGCTTGCGCGATGCGGACGTTTTCGACGATGTTCACCCGCTGATGGAGGGCCGCATCGGGGTAGTGGGAAGCGTGCAGCGGATTCGGCATCATCGCCCCTTCTTGCGGTGGCGAGCGGCCGGTTTGGTCTTCGGCTTGTGGCCGCGGCCGGTGGCAGGGAACGATCCGCCGGCCGCCGGCTTCTTGCCGCGTTCGCCGCGCCGCGTTCCGCTCTTGCCCTCGCTTGGTGCAGTACCGGGCGGTCCTTTTGGGGACTTTGATTTCTTGGGACGCCGCGGCGGCCCCTCCCCCGGAGTGCGTGGCGGTGGCTCCGCCGCCTTCGTCCCGCGACGCGAACCGCCCCCGCCGCCTCGCTGAGCCGTTCCCGGTTTGCCCCGGCGGGCCCCGCCCGCCTGCTCGCGAGCCAGTCCGGCCGCCCGACGCTGTAACCCCCGAACCTCTTTCGGCGTCAAAGGACGGTACGCGCCCGAGGGGAGTTCGCCCAGCCGTAGCGGGCCGATCGCCGTGCGCGTCAGACGCAGTACCTTGTGCCCCACACGAGCGAGAATGCGGCGGATCTCCCGGTTCCGACCCTCTTCCAGAAGAATGTCCAGATCGGTCGATTGCTTGTAACGCTTCTTGATACGGACCGAGCGGACCTGTGCAAATCCTTCGGCCAGATAAATCCCTTTGCGCATCAAACGCAGGGTCTCGATCGTGACTTGACCGGCCACCCGGACTGCGTAGCGTTTTTCGATCCCGTATCGCGGGTGCGTCAAACGGTTGGTCAATTCCCCGTCATTGGTCAACAGGATCAAGCCATCGCTGCCCCGATCCAAGCGGCCGACGGGAAACACGCGCGGTTCCGGAGGAACCAGATCGACCACCCGCGGCCGGCCCGCCGGATCCCGGTTGGTCGACACGACCCCGGTGGGCTTGTTCAGGGCGTAGTACACGAACTCCGGCAAGCGCAACACGACGCCGTCGACCCGGATTTCCTGAGCCGACGGATCGACACGGGTGCCCAATTCGGTAACCACGCACCGGTCGACTTCGACACGCTCCTGGCGAATCAGCTCTTCACACTCGCGCCGACTGCTGATCCCCGCCGCAGCCAGCACCTTTTGCAAACGCTGCCCCTCGGGGCGCGATTCGGTCGGACGGTGGCGGGATGGCGAGCGACGTCCGGGAGGACGAGGTGGCATCGAAACGTTCCTTCGTATCCGTAGAATGGGTTCCGCGTGTCGAGTGGAATTCATTCCACTTGAGCAGGAAACGCGATTAGAACGCCTCATCATAACCGCACACCGCTTGCTTCTCCACCCCTCTGCCTGCGACACGAGCCGGTTGCGTTGTACGGAATTGCTTTCTGTTTAAGGCAACCCGC
>SLEY01000020.1 GCA_007124535.1 Planctomycetaceae bacterium | reverse complement strand
GGCCAGCGTGTCGAGCAACTCGGCGGGCGGGTCGCCGCCGGTTTCCAAAGACTCCGCCTGGAAATGGCCGCGCGCCAGTCTGAGCGCGCCGATCAACTGGCGCTGGATCTCGGGCAACTGCTGGCGGCCCAAGGCCTCAATCACCGAACGCAACTCTCGCATCCGCCGCTCAGCCTCCGGATTGTCGACCCGATTACTGGCCAATTCGTCCAACACGGTGGTGATCTGGGCTGCGACGCCGTCTTCGGGATCGGCCAAGCGGTGACCGATCTGACGTTGATTCAGCTCGGCACTCTGCATTTGATCCAAGGCGGCGCGGTCCGGCGTGTCGGGACCGCTCCAACGATGCTCCAACTCGCTGACCTGCAGCCGCGTATCCTGTTGCATGGCCAGGATTTTCGCCAGTTGGTTCAGCAGATAGGACTGCCGGGCCGCGAGCCGTTCGTCCAACTCCTCGTGGGAGATGATGGTCAGCCGCCGTATCGAACTCTGGCCCCGCTGCGGCCGGTAGTCTTCGGCCATCAGTTGCAATTCGATCCGGTTGCCCGGTTCCAGCCCCTCCTGACGGCTCAGCTCCCATTCGGCAGCCACCTCGCGCGTCTCGCCCGGTTCGCCGGTCAAGTCGGGGCCGGCGGTTCGGGCAACCGGCTGTGCAGGGCCCCGATAGAGTTCGAGCCATGAATCGTCAGCCTCCGGGTCATCGCTGCGGCGGAAACGGACAGCGATCCGCTGAATCGCCAGATCGTCTTGGACCACCCCACGAATCGGTACCGCCGCCCCCGCCGTGACAAACGTGTTCGAACCGGGCTTGTCCAATAACACGTGAGGCGGGGCATCGGGCAGCACCCGCACGTTCCAGCGGCGATCGTGGCCCCCTTGAAGACCGTCCGCATCCGTTACAGTGAACCAGTAACGTCCGGATTCCTCAAGAACCCAGGGTTCGGCCGCGTCGGAAGGCAGCGAAAACACCCGGCCATCCGACTGCATCGCCGCCGCCAACCGTTGCGAGCCGTCTTCCGTTTCCATGTGCAAATGCACCGCGGCAGCCGGACGGTCCAATGCACCTTGCACGCCGACAACCGTGCCCTCCAATGCCAATAGGTTCTCGCCGCTGGACACGGCCGGCCAGCCCGTATAGTCCGGTGGGTGCAAGCGGAACGACAAATCGACGATTTGGGGAGGCTCGACCACCTCCAACGTATGCCACGGCATCGTGTCATCGTCGCCCCCGACCGCTCGGTAGCGGAACGAACGCTGGACGTTTTCCAACCGATGCACCATGCGGTCGTTCAAGAAACGCATGGTCTTGTCTTGGATGTGGCTCTCGCTGTCCCCTTCGAACCAATAAAAAATCGTCACCGGTTCCGGCAAGCTATGGCGACGATCGATCAATTCGACTTCGAATTCGTCACCCACCGCCAGCCGTTGTGGGGGATCAAGGAAACTCAACTCGTGCCGCCGCGGCCAGGCTGCGGACGCCCAAGGCAGCGCCAGTCGCCGGGCAGCCAGCAGCGAAGAGGAGGGCGACGAAACGAACAGGATCATCACGATCAGGCACGTGGCCGCCGCCAGTGCCCCCATTCGTCGCGGACGCCGAGCGTCCAGACAGCCGTCCAGATCGACCGCTGCCAACGCTTCTTGGGATTCGGCGACCACCGCCCGGCGAAGCTCTGCAGAACCGGCGAGCGGATCGTCCTCCTGCAATACGAACGCCAAACCGCTGCTGAAACGGTTGCCCCACTCCGGATGCCGCGCTTCGATCCATTGCGCCATCAAGAGATCGCTCGGACGTGCCTTCCAAGCGGGCCACAGAAACCGATAAACCGCCCAGCCGAGGATGGCAAACCAGATCAACGATCCCAGCAACCGCAGACCGGGATCCTCATAACGAACCCAATAGTCGAGCACACCGATCAGCGTACCGGCGACAAGCCCCAGCGCCAGGGTGACACAAGTCGCATGCAGGGTGTTCAGACGTCGCACACGTCGCGAAACGGCGTGAATCTGCTGCTGGACTGGATGTGTCATGTTGGGGGGTCTTGGTAACGTAGAGCGTTGTAATTGGAACGGACAAGCAAAGAACTCGCCCTCTCTTACCTTAGCGATTGACCCCGAAATCGGCAAAGGGAGCGCGGGGCAACCGACATCAATTCACCATTCGGAGGGGGGCGAACGGGCGCCACGTCTCACATTGCGAGTTCGGCAGTCCGAGTTCCAATTGCCCCCAGCAAATTTGTGGGGGGCGTCACCTTGGAAAACTCCGGGGGCCTCCGTTCCATGTCAGCCCCCCGCGGTGATTTGCGTCACTCGGCGTCCGTCGATTCGCCGCCGGAGTGGACGCCGGCGGTGCGGACCCACAACACGAATCGCGCGATGCCCCGGGAACCGAAGATCAGCCACATGGACAGCGCCAGTCCGATCATGGACGACCAGAAAACCCCTTGCCATCGGGGACTCGCCCACGTCTCTTCGACAAGCGACATGTGGATGATACTGGTCGCCATGGGTCGGAGCACACTGATCAGCGCAAAAGCGCCGACGGCCGTCAGCGCGATGGCCAGCACGGCTTCTTGCGTCAGATCGGGCCGCGTGACCGGCGCCGGATCATCCGACACCATGCGGGCAGCGAGCGCCCCCGCCTTGAACCAAAGCACCAGCCCGATCAGCAGCGGTACCAGCACGTGGAGGCTGGCGAATCCTGCGGCAACCAGTTCGGTGGCCACGCGATCGTTGCCAATCACGCCAATGAGCTGGCTCACGAACATGTTAACGACCATGTAAGCCATGAGGACTGTCTGGGCAAACATCCAGACCGCGAGGATCTTGCACGCCAGGGTGGCGATCTCCAGTCGCGTCATATGCACCTCGCTCCCCTCCGCTGGACGGAGTCAACTCCTCCGGTTCCCACCATCAACCCGCGCATCCTACACCCCCTGGCGGGTCCCGTCAACTGCCCCCCTGTCAAAGCTGCAATTCAGACGTAAGCGGCCCTCGCGGGGCGGCCGCCCAGAACGTCGCTGGTGAGCTTCCAAAGCGGGCGCACGGGAAAAAGCCCCAATAGCATGGCGACGCGTTCTACTGGCCGTCCGAAGGCTTCCAAAGCCATGCCTCGAATTCACGCCCCCCCTTCAGGGCCAAAATAGATTTTTTTGACTCTTTTTTCGTGCGGCGGTTTTTTTTCTTGCAATCTGTATGCTATTTAATATCCTCGCAGTCAGTCAGGCCCGTCCGTCCCTCACCCTGCGGAGAATCACGTATGAATACGGCCCTCAGTTCGCTCCGCGCTCATCCCGCAGTGCATCTTCCCGTGTTCGGCGCCTTCGTCTCGTTGGCGTGACCGCGGTTCTCGGCAGTTCGAGGAAAATTGCAGGTCCGGACAAAAAGCTGCCACCCGAACAACCGTTTGTTTGATCGCCTCGCCTTCCGGCTGGCAGGAGATCGCTGTGTTCGGTTACCCGCGCTCGAGAAACTCGAAGTCGAACCGGGCTTGGCAATCGAGCTGGCGCTGGTCGCCTGGAAGCAACTGGGCCTCGAGTGGGGCCATCTTCCCGCGGAACTTCCGCTCCAACTCAGCCGGGTGCGCGATGACGGCGCCTACGTCTGGTCGCCCCTATGGGCACTTTCTGGACAGCCCACGGAAAACGGCAAGGACCGGGCAAACTGCTGCTCGGCTTGCCAGCCGCGGACGCGGTGACCGCGGAGAAGCAGGAAGACTAGCTGCGTCCCGAGATTTATTTTCAGGAAAATACGCACACCGTGTCGGTGGACGAGATGCCCGGAATTCAGGCCCTGGAACGGATCGCCACGACGATTCCCATGCAACCAGGTCAACCAGCGCGGATCGAATATGAATACAAACGACACGGAACGTTGTGTCTGATCCGCAATGGGTACCTGGTGACGGGGCAGATGTTCGCGCCGACCATTCAGGAGACGCGCACGGAAGAGGACTTTGCCAAGCACGTTGAGAATACGATCCAGACTGACCCGAAAGCACGTTGGGTGTTTGTCGTGGACAACTTAAACATCCACTGCAGTGAAATGCTGGTGCGCTACATCGCTCGGCTGGAACCGCTGATTCGGTAATCGATGGTCGCGTTGATTAAAGGCTGTTCGAACGTTCGGGCTCGGACGGGCGGTCGCTGAAGAAACGGGCATCCAATTGCTGGCTGCCGCGCTGTACGTAGTAGTCCACCAAGGACATCCGCACATCGCGAAGCGATCGCCGCCGTTCGCTCCAGGCTTGGAACAGGCGAGCATGCCGGTCTTGCAGTTCGCGCAAGCGATCGGCCACCTCCTGTCCCACCTGCGTTTCGACCTGCGGCGTGATCGGACCGCTCAGAATGGCTTGGCTGGCTTCCGCAAACTCGTTCAGATTCCCCTCGGCGATCTCGTCCAAGGTCTCGATCACCGTGGCCGCCCGAGCCGCGGCTTCCAAATCCATCCGCTCACTGACGT
>SLEY01000378.1 GCA_007124535.1 Planctomycetaceae bacterium | reverse complement strand
GGGGAGGGGTTTACCAGGAAGCCGCCGAAGCGCCGGTCCCCCCGGCTCGCCGCCAGAACTCGGCATGCGCGTTCATGTCGAGTTGTTCGTACAGGTGAATCAACTCGGTACGCGCTTCGCTGTCGTGCGGATTGCGACCGGCCCGCCGCTCCAAGGTGTGGATCCGCACGCGCGTATCCAGGATCTTCTGGTGCAGCGCCAAATGATGTTCCGCCCGGTCCCGTTCGCCCTGGCGCGCGGAGACCTGTCCCAGCACGTAGTGGGCGTGGAAATTCATGGGGTCAAGGTCCAGCAATCGGCGGAGCAGCGTCTCGGCCTCCGGCAGGCGATTCTGGCTGAGCAGCAAGCGACTCCGGACGAGCATGGCCGTGGTGGCTTCCGGATCATCCTCGAGGATCTGTTCGAGGATTTCGGTCGCCGTCGCCGTATCGCCTTCCAACATCAGCAACCGGGCATAGATCAGGGGGCGCCGGTCGATCAGATCGGGAATCTGCCTTTGGAGGAAATCGAACTGCTCCCGAGCTGCGGCGCGTTCGCCCAGCGTGATCAAGGTATCGACCAGTTTGCGGCGGTCGTCCGCAGCGCCCGCTTCGTCTCGCTCGAGCACGTTCTGCAGCGCTTCCATCAGGCTTTCGTCGTAGCCGCCATCCTCATGGACCATGGCCATCCATCGCCAGGGTTCCGGGTCACTGGGGTCCATTTCCGCCAATTGCCGGCAATGCTCCAGCACTTTCTGTTCGCGTCCCAGGTCGTAGCGCAATCGGACGGCCAGCCAGAGGATGTCGGCATGTTCGGGGGTGTCCTGGCTCCGATACAGGGCCGGGTCGGTCAACCAATCGGCTTGGGCCGGTTTCCCACAATGCCTGAAGATATCGATGGCGGTCAGTAGATCTTCCAAGCTGCAGGCGGCTGGCCGGATCTGGTGCAGCAGTTTCTCGATTTCGTTCGCGTCGCCGATCCGTTGATCGTGATCGTACACGCCACGCAACGTCAGTGTCGCGCTGAGCAGCAGCCGAGCGGCGTCGTGCTGGGTGGCTCGGCCCTGCAGGTACTCCCGAAGCAGGGACTCCGCTTCCCGTAATTCCGCGAGCGATTCGGCCGGATCGTTCCTGGCCGCTTGAACGACCGCGCGTGCCTGGTTCAGGAGCGGTTCGCCGGGATCCGGCAGTAGCCGCCAAGCCGTAGGCAGGGCGATGGCCAGGGCAACGGCCAGCAGCGAGACCGCCAGGATTCGCCACAATCGGCGGCGGAATTCCGGATCGTCCTCGGGGAGTGCCCGTTCAGGGTTGTCGCCCCATCCCTTCGACCAGTTCATGCGTTTGGCCTTGCGTGAGTCCAGGAAACACTTCCGTCCGTCCAAGGGGCCAGGTGACGGTCACGTCGACGGGTTGATCATCCACGGCGGGGAACACGATCCGCGGATCGAAGTAGGACAGGTACCCCCCGCCTCCGCGAACCCAGAAATGCAGTCGCCGTTCGCCGAACTCGGCCGAGACTTCCGCGCCGATCCCATCCGGATTCGAGTCCACGCCGCGCAGCAGGACTCGCACCCAATGTTCGGGCGGCTGGCGATTGCGGAGCACGACCACGGGGTCGTTCTGGTGAACGATCACCAGATCCATCCCGCCATCGTTGAACAGATCGCCGATCGCGGCTCCGCGCCCCACGTGCGGCACGGTGAAATACGGGGCGACCTCCTCCGAGACCTCGACGAATCGCTGGCCCCCTTCATTACGGAACATCTGGGCCGGCTGGTAGTAGGGGCTGTCCAACCGCTCATAGGCCACATGGCCGTTGGCGACGAACAGGTCCAGCCAGCCATTGCTGTTGAAATCGGCGAAGGCCGTTCCGAAGCCGACCCACGGCCGGGAGACCCCGAACTTGCCCGTCACACTGGACACGCCCAAGAAACCCGGCTCACCCGGCTGGCCCACATTCCGCCGTAGCGAATTGTCCTGGTTGGCATAGTTGGTATAGAACAGGTCGATCTGACCGTCGCCGTCGAAGTCCCCGATATCCACGCCCATCGAGCCTTCGCGTTCGCCATCTTCGGAGTAGGCAATGCCGGCCATCAATCCCACAGATTCCAGCGGGAGGTCCGGTCCACAGCGGTACAAGTGATTGTCCTGGACATCGTTGGCCACGTAGATATCCATCCAACCACTGCGGTCAAAGTCGGCGACCACCACCCCCAGCGCCCGGGCACGCGGCTCCAAACCCGCCTGGTCGGTGATATCCTCAAAGGTTCCATCGCCTCGATTCCGGAAGAGATAGTCGCGGGCGCCGGGAAACAGCGACGGTCCGCAGATATCCCGAAACTGCTGGTCGTTCAGGCATCGCCGGCGGTGGTCGGGTTCCCAATCGCAGTAGGTGATCACGTACAGATCCAGCCAGCCGTTGTTATTGATATCGACCCAGGCGCCGGTCACGGCCCAGCGGTCGATGTGCAATCCGGCCTGCTCGGTGACGTCTTCGAAGCCACCCTGCTGGTTATTCCGGAGCAGTTGAGCGCCTTGGAAGCCGGCCACGAACAGATCGGGCCAGCCATCGCGATCAAAGTCGCCCACGGTGACGCCATGCGTGTAGAGGTCGCCCCCGGCGACACCGGCTTCTTCCGTCACATCGCGGAACCGCCCGTCGCCTTCGTTGCGGTACAGCACGGACGGCCGGCCATGCACCTGGATCGGCGGCCCGGTCAAGCGACCTCCTCCGGTGAAGAACAGGTCCATCTTGCCGTCCTGGTCGTAGTCGAAGATCGCCACCCCGCCGCCCAGATTTTCCAGCAATTGATAGAACCCCGCCTCCTGGCCGTCGCGGTAGGTGAAATCGATGCCCAGCTGTTCGGTTACCTCTTCGAACCAGTCCTCGGGCTCGGGTTCGCGAGGGACCCGCTCGGGCTTATTAAAGAAAGGGATCGCCGCATCGGGCGGTTCGCTCTCCTCCGGCGCGTCCGCCGGGCGATCGCTGGGTCGCGCAACCTCGCCCGTAGGGGGGGGCTCCTGGTCGAGACCACCGCACCCCATCCACAACAGAACCCCTAGGGCCATACCGGCGGACAGCCAGCGATCAGCAAACGCACTTCGAACAAACACAAGCTTTGGCTTCGGAAAACTATTCCGGCGGATCCAACTCGAAATCAAAAACCCCCCCGCCCGACGGCACCTCGACCTCAATCGGCGATGTGGTGGCATTCGTATACTTGGAATGAATCATCTGCTGTTCCGGCTCATCCGGGGCATCGTAACCACCCCCCACTTCCGTGCTAAGGAAGACCACCGTGTAGGTACCAGGGGGCGCGCCATCCGCCTCGGCCGCACTCGATAATCGATAACTCCCATCGTCGCGAATGGCCCCCGAAGCGGTCACCTGATCCGAAATGAACTGGACCGTTCCTTGCCGAATCACCTCGCCATCCGTCCGCCGAACCGTTCCGGTGACCGGATTGGCTGCCGGGCCACAGCCGGCCACCACGCAGAGCGACGCCGCCAAAACTGCCCACACGAATCCTGCCTTGCAAATCATCACTGTCTCCCAAGAAACCCAGTCACCCTGTTGAATACGATTGAACATCGGGGCCCAACGAACGCATTATACCGGCCGCAGTCAGAACCGTCCCCTCGTAGAACGGAATTCATTCCGTTCGCGTGCTGGGGAACGGAACGAATTCCGTTCTACGCTTCGAGCCCCGACCGGACGACCCTGACCGCGGGCGGTAGGGAACTAACGCGACAGCTGGGTTACGCGGCCGCTATGAGAGTGTGCCATATCCCGAAAGACCCCCACGTGCATATCCGGGGTGAGTCCGACGACCGCGCCGTCGGCCAGCAAGAACTGAATGGTGCCGGGGTGCCAGCTGCCGAAAGCGATATGTCGGGCTGCCCAATCGCCCGTATCTTCGAACTGGCCATGCGGCGCCAGGGGGATATCCACGCGGACCTGTCGAGCCACCGTGTACTCCCGCCAGCTGCCGTCCCACCAGTAGATATTGCCATCTGCCCGTTTATTGTTGCAGCAGTTGCGGCCCATCTCCGCCGCCGTGACGTGCTTTTCGCCGACCAGGAAAACATTGCTGGTCCCATCGACCAAGCGGGCGAACGTATCGCGGGGCCGCCAGCTGGCCATCCGTTCCCGTCGATCACCCACGCCTGGACTAAGCTCCTCGTTCTCATCCCGCACCGCCGTACGAATCGCACTGGCGATCCGACCATCCCGGTCCATACCGTGAATGCCCCACCAACTGTCGCGGTTTGCGAGGTCGGTACCGGTTCGCGAAAGGTTGCCGCTGTCCTCGTACCACATCACAACGGCGTAATCCCCCAACGGGCCCCGCATGTCCCCGCTGGTCTTGAAACCGGCGGTGGGTGTCCGTCGCGAGGGGCAGAAATACCCCGGAATCACCGCTTCCCGCGTGGTGAGAATGCTACCGGAATTCTGCCCGTCCTGGATCCGGTCTTCCGGT